>NZ_JAMYSJ010000016.1:0-132822 GCF_040321855.1 Mesorhizobium sp. M0227
CTCGTCGAAACCATCGAGGCAGCCGAATGCAAGAACTACTTCGAAAACGCAGGCTACGCTTCCGTCAAAATATGAAACGCTCTAGATCAACTCTTCCATCTCCCGAACACGGATTGGGAAGCGCGCCCAAGGGACGAATTCATTGCCTTGCATGACGCCGCTATCGCCGGCGAGCGTTGGGTGATGGATGGAAATTATTCGGTTTGCATGCCCCAACGCTTTCTGCGAGCGACGGGATTGATCTTGTTGGATATATCGACGCCGACAAGCCTGCTGCGCTATATCAGGCGAACACTGTTTGAGATTGAGCGGCGCGGTGCCTAGGAGGGCGGGCACGACAGCATCAAATGGGATATGATCCACCATATCACCGTGGCCACACCGAAAAATCGCAACCGGTACCGGGCAATGTTCGAACAACTCGATCTGCCAAAGGTCCAGTTGTCGTCACTGCGGGCAATCAAGAAATGCTTCCGGGAGTGGGACCTGGCCCGATGAGGCTGTCCTGGTTAATACCCTGCCTCGCGGTCCACCAGATTGTCGAGCTTTTCGCCGCGCTCGAAGGCGTCCATCTGGCGCAGCATAATCGGCGCCAAATGGACAGGGTCGGAGGTCGCCGCCGCGTGCGGCGTCACGAACACTTTTGGATGCCCCCACAGCGGACTGGTCTTCGGCAGCGGTTCGACCTCGAACACGTCGAGGCTTGCCTCCTTCAATGTGCCGTCATCCAGTGCCCGCAAAATGTCGGCATCCTTCTGCAGGCGGCCGCGTCCGGCATTGATCAGCACAGAGCCGCCGAGGCCGTTGCGTTTGCGCAATTCCTTCAGCACGCCATAGTTGATGATGCCCTTTGTCTCCGGCGTCAGCGGCAAAAGCACGACCAGGATGTCGGTTGCCTTGAGGAAGGGGATCAGCCCGGCTTCGCCGGAATAGGTCGCGACGCCTTCCATGGCCTTGTCGGTGCGCGACCAGCCATTGACGGCAAAGCCGAGCGACAAAAGCACCGAGGCCGCGGCGCGGCCGAGACTGCCGAGGCCCATGATGCCAACCGAAATGTCACCGGCAGGCCTCTGCTGCGGCTCGTGCCAGATCTTCTTCGGCTGCTGCGACCGGTAGAGCAGGCCCTGGCGGTGATGGTCGAGAACCCGCCAGACGACATATTCGGTCATGTACTGGGTGAGGTTGTCGGCGACGACCTTGACGATCGGCACATCGGGCAGGCCGGGATCGGCGAAGATATGATCGACGCCGGCGCCGATCGAAAAGATGGCGCGCAGATTGGGCAGCGACGACAACAGGTTCGGCTTCTGCTTCCACACCACGGCATAGGTGATCGAGGGGTCGCTGGCGCCGCCGGGCTCCAGCACCACCTCGCGCTCGGCCGACAGGAGCTCGCGCCAGCGCTGCGGATGAAAGCCGGTGACGGCAAGCAGGATACGGCCTTTTTCCATTGCGGTCTTTTAGTCCCTCTCTACGCAAATCACTCGCTGACGATGCCGACCGGTGCCGTCTCGATCTTGAAGGCGGCCGAGATCAGCGCCCGAGTATAGTCGGTTTGCGGATTTTCAAAAATCTGCTGGGAAGGACCAGCTTCGACGATCCTGCCATTGCGCATGACGATGACGTCGTTGGCGAGCGCGCGGATGACTTTCAAATCATGGCTGATGAAGAGATAGGCGAGATCGTGCTTGGCCTGCAGGCTGCGCAGCAGGTCGACGACCTGCGCCTGCACGCTCATGTCGAGTGCCGATGTCGGCTCGTCCAGCATGACGAAGCGCGGGTTGAGCACCATGGCGCGTGCGATGGCGACGCGCTGGCGCTGGCCGCCGGAAAACTCGTGCGGATAGCGGTTGCGTGTCGCAGGGTCTAGCCCGACCTCCTTCAGCACGGCGGCCACCTTGTCGTCGCGCTCGTCGGGCGACAGCTTCGGCTCGTGGATCTTGAGGCCTTCTTCGATGATCTCTGCGATCGACATGCGCGGGCTGAGCGAGCCGAACGGATCCTGGAAGACGATCTGCAATTCGCGCCTGAGCGGCCGCATGGCGTTGAAGGTCAGCTGGTTGATATCGCGGCCGTTGAACTGGATGGTCCCGGTCGACGAGATCATGCGTGCCAGCGCCAGGCCGAGCGTCGTCTTGCCGGAGCCGGATTCGCCGACCACGCCAAGCGTCTGGCCGGCGCGCACGGTGACATCGATGCCGTCGACCGCCTTCACATTGTCGACAGTGCGGCGGAAGAAGCCCTGCTTGATCGGGAACCAGACCTTTATGTCCTTGCCGGTCATGACAGGCTTGGCACCGGCATTGGCGGCCGGCGGCTTGCCCTTCGGCTCGGCCGCCAGCAGATGCCGCGTATAGGCATGCTGCGGATTGGCGAAGATCTCCTTGGTCGGCCCGGTCTCGACGATCTTGCCCTTGGTCATCACGCAGACGCGGTCGGCAATCTTGCGCACGATGCCGAGATCATGGGTGATGAACAGCATCGACATGCCCTTGCGGCTCTTCAAGCCGGCCAGCAGTTCGAGGATCTGCGCCTGCACGGTGACGTCGAGTGCCGTCGTCGGCTCGTCGGCGATCAGAAGTTCGGGCTCGTTGGCCAGCGCCATGGCGATCATCACGCGCTGACGCTGGCCGCCGGACAACTGGTGTGGATAGGCATCGAGGCGCTTGTGCGGATCGCGGATGCCGACCTCGTTGAGCAAGGCCAGTGTGCGTTCCTTGGCCGGGCGGTCGGCCATGCCCTGATGCAGCTTCAGGATCTCGACGATCTGCTGCTCGATCGTGTGCAGCGGATTGAGCGAGGTCATCGGCTCCTGAAAGATCATGGTGATCTTGTTGCCGCGCACCTGCCGCAACTGCTTCTCGCTCATCGCCAGCAGGTCGGCGCCCTGGAACAGGATCTTTCCCGAGGGGTGGCTGGCGCTTGGATAGGGCAGCAGCTTCAGCACCGAAAGCGCCGAGACCGATTTGCCGGAGCCGGATTCGCCGACCAGCGCCACCGTCTCGCCCTTGGCGATGTCGAACGAGATGTGGTCGACGGCCGTCGACTGGCTACCGCCCTGGCTGAAGGCGACGCTGAGGTCCTGTACGCTGAGCAAGGGGGCTTCGCTCATCTGAAGGTCTTGCGCGGATCGAAGGCATCGCGCGTCGCCTCGCCGACGAAGACCAGCAGCGACAGCATCAGCGAGATGACGACGAAGCCGGAGATGCCGAGCCACGGCGCATTGAGGTTCCGCTGCGCCTGCTTGAGCAGTTCGCCGAGCGAGGCGGAGCCGGGCGGCAGGCCAAAGCCGAGGTAGTCGAGTGAGGTCAGCGTCGAGATCGAGCCTGAGAGCAGGAAGGGCATGAAGGTCAATGTCGCCACCATGGCGTTGGGCAGCAGGTGCCGGAACATGATGGTGCGGTTGGGCACGCCGAGTGCCCGGGCCGCGTTGACATATTCGAAATTGCGGGCGCGCAGGAACTCGGCCCGCACCACGCCGACCAGCGCCACCCAGGAGAACAGCAGCATCAGGCCGAGCAGGATGAAGAAGCCCGGCGGCAGGATGGCGGCGACGATGAGCAGGAGATAGAGCACCGGGATGGCGGACCAGATTTCGATGAAACGCTGGAACAAGAGATCCGTCCAGCCGCCGAAATAGCCTTGCACGGCGCCGGCCGCGACGCCGATCAAGGCCGAGCCGGCGGTCAGGATCAGGCCGAACAGCACCGAAATGCGGAAACCGTAGATGACGCGCGCCAGCACGTCGCGCGCCTGGTCGTCGGTGCCGAGCCAATTCCAGTTGCCGACCATGCAGGCCGGGTCGGCGGCACCCTGCGGATACTGGTTGCAGCGCTTCGTGGCGTCATACTGCCACGACGGCTTGGCCGGCGCTGCTTCCGGAATGGCGTTGTTGACGGTCTGATAGGAGTAGCGCACCGGTGGCCAGATCATCCAGCCATTGGCGTTGATCTCGTCCTGGATGACCGGGTCGCGATAATCGGTGACGGCATAGAAACCGCCGAATTTTTCCTCGGGGTAGGCGACCAGCACCGGAAACAGGATCTCGCCCTTGTAGGAGGCGATGATCGGCTTGTCGTTGGCGATGAACTCGGAAAACAGCGACAGCACGAACAGGAAGAGGAAGATCCACAGCGACCAGTAGCCGCGGCGGTTGGCTTTGAAGTTCTGCAGGCGCCGCTTGTTGAGCGGCGACAGAAACGGCCGCTTTATCCGCGCGGGTGCCGCGTCCACGGGGACTGTAGCCTCCGACATCAGACGTCTCTCCGCTCGAAATCGATGCGCGGATCGACCCAGGTGTAGAGCAGGTCGGACAAGAGACCGACGAACAGCCCCAGCAGCGAGAAGATGTAAAGATTGGCGAACACCACGGGATAGTCGCGCTCGACCACCGACCGGAAGCCGAGCAGGCCGAGGCCGTCGAGGGAGAAGATGTTCTCGATCAGCAGCGAGCCGGTGAAGAAGGCCGAGATGAAGGCACCGGGAAAGCCGGCGATGACGATCAGCATGGCATTGCGGAACACGTGGCCGTAGAGCACCTGCCGTTCCGACAGGCCCTTGGCCCGCGCCGTCACCACATACTGCTTGCGGATTTCTTCGAGGAAGGAGTTCTTGGTCAACAGCGTCGTGGTGGCGAAGGCCGACAGCACCAGCGCGGTCAGCGGCAAGGTCATGTGCCAGAAATAGTCGACGATCTTTCCCCACCAGGACAATTGATCCCAATTGTCCGAGGTGAGGCCGCGCAACGGAAACCAGTCCCAGAAAGACCCGCCGGCAAACAGCACCATCAGCATGATGCCGAACAGGAAGCCCGGAATGGCATAGCCGACAATGACGACGCCGCTGGTCCAGACGTCGAAGGGAGTGCCGTCCTTGACCGCCTTGCGGATGCCGAGCGGGATCGAGATCAGGTAGGACAACAGCGTGATCCACAGCCCGATCGAGATCGACACCGGCATTTTCTCCAGGATCAGGTCGAGCACCGAAATGTCGCGGAAATAGCTGTCGCCGAAATCAAAGCGGGCGTAATTCCAAAGCATCATGCCGAAGCGCTCGAGCGGCGGCTTGTCGAAGCCGAACTGCTTCTCCAGCTTCTTGATGAATTCCGGATCGAGTCCCTGCGCACCGCGATATTTGGAACTGACGTCACCGGCGGCATCGAAATTGCCGCCAGCGCCCGCGTCGCCACCACCGCCGCCGAGGCGGTCGCTGCCGCCCTGATTGGTCAGCCGGGCGATGACCTGTTCGACCGGACCGCCGGGGGCGAACTGGATGACGGCGAAGGATATCGCCATGATGCCGAACAGCGTCGGGATCATCAAAAGGATGCGGCGCAGGATATAGGCGCCCATCAGGCCTTCTGCCCTCGTTGAGCGAACATCTCAGCCTTTGCCAATTCTTGCCGCCTTGCCCTTATCGAACCACCACAGCGTCTCGACCGGAAAGCCGAAATCGGGCTTCTGTTCGACAAAGCCGAACATGTCCCAATAGGCGACGCGGTGATTCGCCAGATAGTATGTTGGAATCCAGTCGAGCCGCGCGCGCAAGACCCGGTCGAGCGCTCTGAGCGCCGTGACGAGTTCTATACGGTCTTTCGCCTTGCCGGCTGCCGCGATCAGGGCGTCGATGGCCTTGCTTTCCGTGCCCGGATAGTTGCGCTGCCCCGGGATTTTAGCCATCCGGGAATTATAGAGCATCTGCAGGCTGTCGTCGGTCGGCGTCGCCCCGATCGACCATGCGAGCACGATGAGGTCGAAGTCGAAATCGCTCTGCCGCTGTTCATATTGCGCCGAATCGACTTGCCGGATCGAGGCGTCGATCCCGATCGCCTTCATACTTTCCGACCATGGGGTGAAGATGCGAACCATGCCGTCGTCTTCGGCCAGCATTTCCACCCGCAGCCGCTCGCCTTTGTCGTTGACGACGAAACTGCCTGTACGCTTCCAGCCGGCTTGCGCAAGCAATCTCGAAGCCGCGCCCAGCAGCTTGCGGTCATGGCCCGAACCGTCGGAAAGGGGCTGCGTCACCGCTTCACCAAAGACCTCTGGCGGCAACTCGGCCCGGAACGGCTCCAGCAGGTTCAATTCGTCAGGTGAGGGCAGGCCTTCGGCCTTGTAATCCGACCGTTCGAAGTTCGAATGAGAGCGCTCGTAGGAGCCGTAAAACAGCGCCCGCTTCATCCATTCGAAATCGAAGCATCTGGCGATCGCCCGCCGCACCCGCTCATCGCGGAACTGCGGTCGCCGCTGGTTCACTGCGGCAGCCTGCATGGAGGGCGTTTTTTCGCCGGGAAATTCCCGTTTGACGACCTTGCCGTCCTTCAGCGCCGGAAAGTCGTAGCCGGTCGCCCATACCCGTGAGGTGAATTCCTCGCGAAAATGCGTGTCGCCTTTCTTGAAGGCTTCGAACGCCGCCTGCCGGTCAAGATAGAAGTCGATGCGGATCCGGTCGAAATTGTAGAGGCCGCGGTTCACTGGCAGATCGCGGCCCCAATAGTCGGCCACGCGGTCATATTCGACAGTCTGTCCGGCCGCCACGCGTCCAATCTTGTAGGGTCCCGAGCCAAGCGGCGGTGTCATGGTCGAAGCATCGAAATCATTGGCCGTGTAAAAGGCCTTGGAGACGATTGGCATCCCCACGATCGCCAGGATGTTTTGCGCTGACTGTTCGCCGTTGAAAGTGAGGTTGACGGTGGCGGGATCGACCGCAACCGCGTCGGTCATGTACCGCAACGCCTGGGAAAGGTTCGGATGGCCCTTGTCCTTATAAAGCTTCAGCGCGAAGACAACGTCGTCCGCGGTCAGCGGCGAGCCGTCGTGGAAACGCGCTTGCGGTCGCAGGGCGAAGCGGAAACCGTTGCGGTCTGGCGACAGGGTAACGGTTTCGGCAAGCAGGCCGTAGGCTGCATCCGGCTCATCGAGCGCGCTTGTCATCAGGGAATCGAAACAGAGTTCGGTGCGCGGCGGCGCCTCCCCCTTCAACACCAGTGAGTTCAATGTGTTGAAGGTCAGGAAGCTCTGATTGAGGGTCGAGTTCGGCGGCGCGAAATTCATCTGGCCGCCCTTTGGGGCGTCCGGATTGACGTAGTCGAAATGCGCGAAATCGGGCTTATATTTGAGGTCGCCGAAGGCTGACAGGCCATGCAGCTTGGTGCCGGTCGCAATGTCGGCGAAGGCCCTGCCGGGCAGCAAGGCGGCGGCTGCCGCGGCACTGCCCAGGGCGAGAAAGTCGCGGCGGGCAAGGGCCGCCATCAATTGCCACCCTTGTATTTGGCCGCCAGCGCCTTCTCCTTGTCCGGGTCGATCCACCAAGAATCGATGTCGGCTCCGATATAGGCAGGCTGCTTGTCGGGGAATTTGAACTTGTCCCAATAGGCCAGCCACACCGCCGACCGGTAATATTGCGGCAAGACATAGAAGTTCCACAGCAGGATGCGGTCGAGCGCATGGGTGGCGGCGACGAGATCGTCTCGATCGGTCGCGAAGATAATGCGATCGACCAGGGCGTCGACGGTCGGGTCCTTGATGCCCATCAGATTGCGCGAACCGGGCGAATCGGCAGCTCTAGAGCTCCAGAAGTCGCGCTGCTCGTTGCCCGGCGAATCCGACTGCTGCAGAATCCCGGTCACGACATCGAAATCGAAATTATTGACGCGGTTGATGTACTGCGTCTGGTCGATGATGCGCAAAGTGGCGTCGATACCGATCTTGCGCAGATTGGCGATGTAGGGGCTGGCGATCACCTGGTCTGTGTCGTTCCAGCCGAGGATTTCGAACTTGAACGGCGCGCCGGTCTTGGCATTGACCATCTTGCCGGCCTTGATCACCCATCCCGCCTTGGCGAAGAGATCGACCGCCTGTTTCAGGTACTTCCGTTCCGCCTGCGGCGTATCATAGACCGGCAGCTTGAACTCCTGGGTGAAAAGTTCGGGCGGCAGCTTGTCGCGATATTTTTCCAGGATCTCCAGCTCCTTGCCCTGCGGCAACCCGCTCGAGGCCAGTTCGGTGCCCTGGAAATAGCTTGATGTGCGGGTGTTGAAGCCGAAGAACAGGGTGCGGTTCATGCTCTCGAAATCGAATGGAATGGTCAGCGCTTCACGCACCAGCCGGTCCTGGAACAGCGGCCGCCGCTGGTTGAGGACGAAGCCCTGCATCGGTTCCGGCGCCTGGGTCTGAAAATCCTTCTTGATGACATCGCCGGCCTGGAATGCCGGGAAATTGTAAGCCGTCGCCCATTTGCGCGAACTGTATTCGCGGTTGATGTCTTCCAGCCCGCCCTTGGTGAAGGCGAGCCAGGCGGCGTTGTCGTCGAGGATATAGGTGTAGCGCCGCGTGTCGAAGTTCTCGCGGCCGATCTTCACCGGCAGCTTGGCCGCCCAGTAATCCGGCACACGCTGCCAGATGATCTCCGAGCCCGGCTTGAAGCTGGCGATCTTGTAGGCCGCCGAACCGAGCGGGATTTCCAGGGTCGGCTTGGTCACGTCGCGTTTCCTGCCGGTGGCATCGGTGCCTTCCCACCAATGTTTCGGCAGCACGGCAAGGTCGCCGATGATCTTGGGCAGTTCGCGATTGCCCTTCTGGTTGAAATGGAACTCCACCTCGCGATCCGAAATCGCCACCGCATCGGTGACATTTTCAAAATAGCGGCTGTATTGCGGGCTGTTGGCCTTGAGCACATGGAACGACCAGATCACGTCATCGACGGTGATCGGCTGGCCGTCATGCCATTTGGCGCGCGGATCGAGGCGGTAGGTCGCGGAGGAATAATCATCGGGATATTTGTAGGCATCGGCGATCAGCGGATGGCTGGTGCTGCCTTCGTCGGTCGCCTGCTCCATCAACGTGTCGTAGAGCAGGCCGCCGCCGAACCCGACCAGGCCCGCGGCCGGCGATCCCTGGACGACGTAGGGGTTGAAGCTGTCGAATGTGCCTGGCACCACCGAGTTCAGCGTGCCGCCCTTGGGCGCGTTCGGGTTGACGTAGTCGTAGTGCTGGAAATTGGCGCCGTATTTGGATTCGCCGATCAGCGATGAGGTGGTGCGCCATTCGTCGGCGCGGGCAGCCTGCAATCCCGCCGCCAGAAGGGCTGCCGCCAGCAACGACCTGAGAAGCGTTCGGCCAACCGTCATGCACTATCCTCTTCGCAATGCCCGTTCCGGCAATCTAGATGATTTGGCGCCCGTGAAAACCGCCATGCGCGGCTTTGTCGCCACCTATGCGGTTTTCCCAACAAAAAAGCCGGGCTGAACCCGGCTTTTTCAAGGTCGTCGAGATGATATCTGGTTATTGGGCAGGCGCCGGTGCGGGTGCGGCCGGAGCCGGGGCGGCAGGAGCCGCCGGTTTCGCGGGCGCGGCACCATCAGCCGGCTTTGCCGGAGCGGCTGCATCGGCAGGCTTGGCGGGCGCGCCTGCATCGGCGGCGGCACCCGGTGCCGGCAGCGGCTTGGGATTGTCGGACAGCGTGCGCAGATAGGCGATGACGTTGGCGCGGTCTTCTTCCTTCGGCAGGCCGGCAAAGCCCATCGCCGTGCCTTTAACGTCCTTCTTGGGCGACGTGATGAAGTGGTTGAGGTTATCGTAGGTCCACTTCTCTGTGCCGCCCTTGGAATATTCCTTCATGCCCGCCGAATAGGCGAAGCCCTCGTGAGAGGCGACCGGACGGTCGACGATGTCCCACAGATCGGGGCCGACCTTGTTAGGACCGCCTTTTTCGCCGGAATGGCAGGCCTGGCACTTCTTGAAGATGGCAGCGCCCTGTTCGGCATTTGCATTGGCCAGAAGATCTGCGATCGGCTTTTCGGCTGCGGCAGGAGCGGCCGGGCCGCCTTCGGCGGGCTCCGCGGCCTCGATGGCGAAGCCGGGCTTTTCCGGCGCCGGCGAGGCAAACAGCGCATCGGACACAATGCCGACCGAGAAGACGACGAAAACGGTTCCGAGCAATCCGGCGAGCAGTTTGTTGACTTCGTTGGAATCCATACGCCCCTTGCTCCCTTTTCCGGCGGACAGAACCGTCCACTCCGTCCGTCGGTATCGTGACCCGTCCTGCCAGGGCGGTCAAATCGGGCGGAAACTAGGTCTTTTGCTGCGGCGTTGCAACACCTATAAGGGCGCTTCCAGTGAGACCTTTTGCCACTTTCCCTGTCCTCTTTCGAGACGCCTTGCACCCGAAATGTCCACGCTGATCCTGATCCCGGCCCGCATGGCTTCGACCCGCCTGCCGGGCAAGCCGCTGGCCGACATCGCAGGCGCGCCGATGATCGTCCATGTCGCCCGCCGCGCCGCCGAAGCCGGCCTTGGCCGGGTGGTGGTGGCGACCGACACGCAAAGCGTGGCGCAAGCGGTGCGCGCGCACGGTTTCGAGGCCGTGATGACGCGTATGGATCACGAATCCGGCTCCGACCGCATCCACGAAGCGCTGATCGCGCTCGACCCCGGGCGCAAGGTCGAAACCATCGTCAATGTGCAAGGCGACCTGCCGACCATCGATCCCCAGATCATCGTCGCGTCGCTCAGGCCTTTCAAGGACAGTGCGGTGGACATCGCCACGCTCGGCGTCGAGATCGTCCGCGACGAGGAAAAGACCAATCCCAATGTCGTCAAGATCGTCGGTTCGCCGCTTTCCGGCAGCAGGCTGAGGGCGCTCTATTTCACCCGTGCCACGGCGCCTTGGGGCGAGGGGCCGCTCTACCATCATGTCGGCCTCTACGCCTATCGCCGCGAAGCACTCGAGCGCTTCGTCGCGCTGAAGCCGTCGCCGCTCGAACGGCGCGAGCGGCTGGAACAGTTGCGGGCGCTGGAAGCCGGCATGCGCATCGATGCCGAGATCGTCCAGTCGCTGCCGCTCGGTGTCGACACGCCGGAAGACCTCGAACGCGCCAGAACAATCCTTTCAAACTGAGAAACCCGAGACTTGGCCCATGCCTGAAAAGACCAATAGAATATCCTTCCAGGGCGAGCCGGGCGCCAATTCCGACACCGCCTCCCGCAACGTCTATCCATCGATGGAGCCGTTGCCGTGCCCGACCTTCGAGGATGCGTTCAACGCGGTCGAGACCGGCAAGGCCGATCTCGCCATGATCCCGATCGAGAACACCATTGCCGGACGCGTCGCCGATATCCATCATCTGCTGCCGGAATCGAAGCTGCACATCGTCGGCGAATATTTTCTGCCGATCCATTTCCAGCTGATGGTGCTGCCGGGCGTGAAGCGCGACGAGATCGAGACCGTGCACAGCCACATCCACGCGCTTGGCCAGTGCCGCAAATACATCCGCAAGAACGGCTGGAAGGCGATCGTCGCTGGCGACACGGCTGGCGCCGCCAAGATGGTCTCCGAGGTCAAGGACCGCACCATGGCGGCGCTGTCGCCGGCCCTGGCCGCAACACTCTACGGCCTCGACATCATCGAGCAAAACGTCGAGGATACCGACAGCAACGTCACCCGCTTTGTCGTCCTGACCAAGAACAAGCAATGGGCCGAGCGCCCGTCGCCTGACGTCAAGATGATGACGACCTTCATCTTCCGCGTCCGCAACGTGCCGGCCGCGCTCTACAAGGCGATGGGCGGTTTTGCCACCAACGGCATCAACATGACCAAGCTGGAGAGCTACCAGTTGGGCGCTTTCACGGCGACGCTGTTTTACGCCGACATCGAGGGCCATCCCGACGATCCGCTGGTCAAGCTGGCGCTAGACGAGCTTCGCTTCTTCTCCCGCGAAGTGCGGATACTCGGCGTCTATCCGGCCAGCGCGTCCCGTGAGCAGTGGAAAGTGGCGGATTAAATCATCGCGCCCAGCGGCACGTAATCAATTTCCATGAATTTCTCGACTTCCGGCACCCAGCGGTCGCGTACGAAGGCGACATGGTCAGGATGGTCGTTGTACCTGTTGTAGGCGGCCTGGTCGGCGAACTCCATCGAGAAGCCGAAATGATAATCGTTCTTGGGGCTGATCTGCCGCAATTGCTCGAAATGCGTGACGCCTCTGATCGCGGTGAGGATTTTCTTGGCGTCGACCAGGAACCGCTTTTCCTCCAGCGAGTGCGGCGGATGCTTCAGCGTGAAAACGACGGTGTGACGGATCATGTCCTGCTCCTGCAATGTCTTTCGGTGTTCGCTGCCATCATTCTGAATCGACCCAGGCGCGGATGAGGTGATGCGCAATGGCGCCTTTCGGCGGCGTGACCAGATTGTCCTTGTGCGTCCTTTCCAGCATCAGGCGCACCTCGTCGCGAAAAAACCAGCGGCAGTCCTCAAGCTCGTTGAGGTCGGCCTGGATATCGTCATTGAGCGGCTCGCCGAAGCAGCCGATCATCAGCGAATAGGGGAACGGCCAGGGCTGGCTGGCGTGGTAGACGACGCGGCCAAGCCGGATACCGGCCTCTTCCAGCGTCTCGCGGCGCACCGCCGCCTCGATCGTCTCGCCCGGCTCGATGAAGCCGGCAAGGGCCGAGTACATGCCCGGCGCGAAATGCCGGCCGCGTCCGAGCAGGCATTTTTCCCGCGTCGCCGTCAGCATGATCGCCACCGGATCGGTGCGCGGAAAATGCTCGGTGCCGCAATTCGGGCAATGGCGCTTGTAGCCGCCGGCCCGCATCTGCGATTCCGTACCACATTTGCTGCAGAAGCGATGGCTGGCATGCCAGGCAAGCAGGGCCGCCCCTTGCGCCATCGCGCCAGCCGCCGCCTCGTCGATCAGCCCTTGCATGTAGACCGAGCGGTAGTCGATGGCCTTGACTGCTTCCGGAAGCTGTTCGGGTTCGACGCCGGCGGGCACGGCCAGCACCGGTCCTCGTTCGGAAAAGCCGAGCAGGATGCCTTGCGCCAGGGAAACCTTGAAGGGCTCGCTCTCGGTCGCGCCGAACCAAGGGTCGAGAGCGCCGCTATCGCCGAGCTTCAGATAGAGCCGGCCGCCATGCATCAGAAGCAGCCGCGTCGCCGGGTCGGCTAGCGCCTTGTCGACCGAATCGTCGGCGCGGTTCTCGGACTGCCGGTCGATCATGTTGCCGGCAAAGCCGACGAACTGGCTCGGCTCGCGCAAAGGCGCGTCAAACAGGCGGAAGCTCATGGGGACTCTGGGATACGTTGAGGGATGGACACGGGGAACGCTTATAGCGCCGCCTTGATCGTTTCGGCAAACCGTCGCAAGTCGGAACGTTGATAGGGCTCTCGCAGGCCGTGTCCCCATACGGGGCCGGGCCAGCCGGGATCACCTTCCGAACGCGCGATGACATGGATGTGCAGCTGGCGCACGATGTTGCCGAGCGCGCCGGTGTTGATCTTGGCGCAGCCGGTCGCCTTCTTCAGCGCCTGCGCCACCATATTGGTCTCGAAGGTCAGCATCGCCTGGTCGAGCGGCGTCATGTCATGGATTTCCTCCGCGCCGGGCCGCTGCGGCACCAGCAGCAGCCATGGCCAGCGGCGGTCGTTCATCACCCGCAATTCGCACAGCCCAAGCCACATCAACTGTTCGCTGTCCGCCTCCAGCCGTGCGTCCAGCGTAAATCCGGCCTCCAGGCCCGGCAGCATCGGCGTTTCCCTTGCTTTTCTTGGTTTGCTCAACACATGAAGGCTAGAGCGGCGGCAAGGGGGCTGCAAGCGAATCATTGCGCCCCTCACGCATTGGTGCGCCAATTCCATATTTTTGCGATTTCTTCGGCGGACTTGCATTTCGTCGCGCAATTGCCGATATGGAAAGCGGGAGGTTGGTGGTGGACGATCCACTCGCCAACCGGGTCAGGTCCGGAAGGAAGCAGCCCTAACGAGCCCGGAACGGGTCATTGTTCCAGCCTCCCACCTCATCGGCCCCTCTCGCGACATTGACGACGCATTGCAGCGCGGGCGAGACTATGCGCAGGAATCGGCCGCCTTCGGGCGCGGCCATTTGGAGCTTTACGGGCGTATGAGCGAAGCCGGAAATTCGGGACCAAAAAGCCTGGAGATAGGCAAGGCCGCCGCCTATCGTGTGCTGGCGCGCAAGTACCGTCCTTCGAACTTCTCCGAGCTGGTCGGCCAGGAGCCGATGGTGCGCACCCTCACCAATGCCTTTGCCACCGGCCGCATCGCCCAGGCCTGGATGCTGACCGGCGTGCGCGGCGTCGGCAAGACCACGACGGCGCGCATCCTCGCGCGGGCCCTGAATTATAAAACCGCTGATATCGACCAGCCTTCGGTCGACCTCGCGGTGCTCGGCGAGCATTGCCAGGCGATCATGGAGGGCCGCCATGTCGACGTCATTGAGATGGACGCCGCCTCGCATACCGGCATCGACGACATCAGGGATATCATCGAGCGCGTACGTTATGCGCCGGTCTCGGCGCGCTACAAGGTCTACATCATCGACGAAGTGCACATGCTGTCGACGCAGGCCTTCAACGGCCTGCTGAAGACGCTGGAAGAGCCGCCGCCGCACGTCAAATTCATCTTCGCCACCACCGAAATCCGCAAGGTCCCGATCACCGTCCTGTCGCGCTGCCAACGCTTCGACCTGAGGCGCATCGACGCCGGCGCTCTGGTCGCGCATCTGTCCTCGATCTCGGCCCAGGAAGGCATTTCGGTCGACGACGACGCGCTGGCGATGATCGCGCGCGCCGCCGAAGGCTCGGCTCGTGATTCGCTCTCCATCCTCGACCAGGCGATTGCCCATGGCGCCGGCACTGTCGGTGCCGCGGCTGTGCGGGCGATGCTGGGACTTGCCGACCGCGCCCGCATCGTCGACCTGTTCGAACATGTGATGAAGGGCGATGTGGCGGCAGCGCTCGGCGAATTCCGCGCGCAATACGACACCGGCGCCGATCCGGCCGCCGTGCTGACCGACCTTGCCGAGTTCAACCACCTCGTCACCCGGCTGCGTTTCGTGCCGACGGCCATCGAGGATGCCTCGCTGTCCGAGGACGAGCGGCAGCGCGGCGCCGATTTCGCAAGGACGCTGTCGGTCAGGGTGCTGTCGCGGACATGGCAGATGCTGCTCAAGGGCATTCCCGAAGTGCAGTCCTCCAACCGGCCGGTCAGTGCCGCCGAAATGGTGCTGATCCGGCTGGCGCATGCCGCCGACCTGCCGACGCTGGACGAGGCGTTGAGATCGCTCGAGGGCGGAGCGCCGGTCCAAAGCGGCGCGCCGCGCCCGAATGGCGCGCCTGCAAGTTCCGGCAACGGCGGTGGCGCCGGCGCGGTGGCGCAGACGCGCATGCCATCCGGATCGGGCGGGGCACAGAGCATGCGGCTGGTCGAAGCCTCGCCTGCTCCCGTTGCCTACGTCGCTCCGCCGGAGCCGGTCATGGAATCGGCGCCGCTGAAATCGCTGGCCGACATCATTGCGCTCGCCGATGCGCAGCGTGACATCGCCTTCAAGGTGCTGGTCAAGAGCTGCATCAGGTTTGTGCGTATCGAGCCCGGCCGCATCGACGTCGGCCTGACCGGCGATGCGCCCAAGATGCTGCTCAACGACCTGACGACGAAATTGCGCGCCTGGACCGGCCGCAGCTGGCTGGTCTCGCTGTCGAAGGAAGAGGGCGGCCAGACGCTCGCCGAAATGGAATCGGCCAAGCGCGAGACGGCTTTTCTCGATGCCAAGAGCGACCCGACCGTGGCCGCCATCCTGGCGCGCTTTCCCGGCGCCAAGATCATCGACGTGCGCATTCCAGACGCGCCGGAAGCCGAAACGACAGAGGCTGAAATGCCGGTCGAGCCGCCGGCTGACGACGATGAACCCTGATCCAGCCACAAATCCGCAAAGGACCCGACCATGAAAGATCTTCTCGGCCTGATGGGCAAGGCGAAGGAAATGCAGGCCAAGTTCCAGGCCATGCAGGACGAGATCGCCACGTTGGAAGCGTCCGGCCAGGCCGGCGGCGGCCTGGTCAACGTGACGCTGACCGGAAAATTCGAGATGAAGTCGCTGAAGATCGATCCGTCTCTGTTCAAGGAAGACGATGTCGAGATCCTGGAAGACCTGGTGTTGGCCGCTCACAACGACGCCAAGACCAAGGTCGAGCAGATCATGCAGGAAAAGACCAAGGCGCTGACCGCAGGTCTGCCGATCCCGCCGGGAATGAAACTGCCCTTCTAGCATTCGGCGCGCGCGCCCATGATCGCCATGACCGAAGAGCCCTCCGAAAGACTGATCGAGCAGCGTATCCGCAACCGGATCTACGAGATCCTGGAAATCCTGGCCGATTGTGACGACGGC
This sequence comes from Mesorhizobium sp. M0227, assembly GCF_040321855.1. NCBI lineage: Bacteria > Pseudomonadati > Pseudomonadota > Alphaproteobacteria > Hyphomicrobiales > Phyllobacteriaceae > Mesorhizobium > Mesorhizobium sp. M0227. The sequence goes on from NZ_JAMYSJ010000016.1 coordinate 16,184, forward strand.
GTCGATCTCGTCGGCATCAAGGGTTATTTCTATCTGTTCGAGGATTTCGTCCATCGCCCTTCGATCGAAGCCGGCACATCGGCGCTTTCGAAGGACGAGCGCGCGATCGTGCTGGAGATCGCCGAATTCCTGGAGGCGGCAAGCGAGACAAATCCGGACTTCACCAAGGCTGAGTTCATTGACAGCGACTGGCCGGGAAAGATCGCCCCGACGGCCAGGGAGGCGCGGACGCTGTTCCTCCGGCGCGGCCTGTTTTCGGAGAAGGTCGAGGAGCTTGAGCCTGGCCAGCGGCCGTGATTGCGGCCGGGCTGCAGGCCGGTTCCAGGAGAAAGGAACAGCGTTTGCCCGGGAAAAGCGCGTAGCGCTTTCCCTTGGGGCAATTGCGGCGAAACAAAGAGAGAGGGGTCATCGCTTTTGTGAAATGATGGCCCGATCTATCTGGAAAGCCACGAAATTGTGCCAATTTGGCAACAGTGCATTGTTAATAACGTTTTGGCCATCATTTTGCCCGAAAGTGTCTCATTCTTGCCGCAGCCTGGGGGCGGGCACGAAGTGAGAGGGTTACCTGTTGATTTCTACGCGATGGAAGACGCCGCTGTTGCTCGGCGCCGTCATTTCACCCCTGTTTTTGGCTGCCTGTAGCCAGACCACTTCACACGGCATGTCCGTCGCCAGCCTGACCGACGCCATCACGCCGGGTTTCCTGAGCTCCCGGGCGTACAGCCACACGCCGAAGGACAAGGAATGCCTGGAACGGGCGATGTTCTTTGAATCCAACCGCTCGAGCCGCGACGGCATGATCGCGGTCGGCACGGTGGTGATGAACCGGCTGCGCTCCGGCAAGCACGGCAGCACCATCTGCGCGGTGGTGGGCGAGCGCGGGCAGTTTGCCCCCGGCGTCATGACAAGGCCGATGAATTCACGCGCAATGCCCGATGTCGAGGAAGCCGCCGACGCGGTGCTGAAGGGGGAGCGCAAGTCCAAGCTCAAGAACACCATGTTCTTCCACACCGCCGGCCTACGCTTCCCCTACAAGAACATGCACTACACCATGGTTGCCGGCGGCAATGCCTTTTACGAGAAGCGCGGCCGCAACTGGCAGCCGCTGCCGGACGAGCCGCAGGTCGCCATTGCCTCGGCGGCGCCGCAGAAGCCAGCGGAGCCGGTGACGATGGTCGCGTCCGCCGAGCCGGTGCGTCCGGCCAAGCCGGCCACCGTCCGGTCCGCTCCTGCCCAACAGACCTATATGACTGCGGCCGCCGCGCCGGCCGCGAAATCCGCGCGGGTCTCGGCGGAGCCGACGGTGGTGGCGATGCAGGAGCCGATGGAGGAACCGGATGCCGCCCGTTTTGGCGGAACCTTGAACACAAGGACAAGGGTCATCTCCTCGGTCGAGGAAGCGCCGCAAGAGGCGTCTATGGGTTTCCAGTCGACGCCTGAGAACACCGACGCTGTCGGCGCGATGATCGTCAGCCAGGGCCGGCCGCTCGAAGCCAACTGATCTGCGCTCCATGCTCCACCCAATGGTCCACCAAGCCAATATGGCGGGTCATGCGGATGCGGGATGTTCCAAAGCGCTCTGAAAAATCCTAGATCAGAGCGATGTCGAAGCGAATCGCCGGTCCCGAGATCGAACGTCTGATCCAGCTCCTGGCCAAGGTGCCGGGGCTGGGTCCCCGTTCGGCCAGGCGTGCCGCCCTTCATCTGATCAAGAAGAAGGAGCAGCTTTTGTCGCCGCTGGCCGCCGCCATGGCCGAGGCGGCCGACAAGGTGCGCATCTGCTCGACCTGCGGCAATGTCGATACATCGGACCCTTGCATGATCTGCACCGATCCGCGCCGCGATGCCGGCACCATCATTGTCGTCGAGGACGTCTCCGACCTGTGGGCGCTGGAGCGCGCGGCGGCCATGAATGTGCGTTACCACGTTCTCGGCGGCACGCTGTCCCCGCTCGACGGCATCGGCCCCGAGCAGCTCAACATGCGCTCGCTGGTCGACCGCGTCGCCGGTGGCGAGGTCAAGGAGATCATCCTCGCCGTCAATGCTACGGTGGAGGGCCAGACGACCGCGCATTACCTCACCGATCAGCTGTCCGGCTTCGATATCAAGGTGACACGACTGGCGCATGGCGTGCCTGTCGGCGGCGAACTCGACTATCTCGACGAGGGCACGCTGGCCGCGGCGCTGCGCTCGCGGACGGCGTTTTGACAAAGTTACGGGAGAGGGTGCGGATCATGATTGTTGCGCATCCGTCGAGGCTGGTGCCAAACACCCCCCTCTGTCCTGCCGGACATCTCCCCCGCAAGGGGGGAGATCGGATGTCATCTTTGTTTTCGCAAATCGCCGACATTGCAACAAGAGCGCCGCCGATGAAGCGGCCAATCTCCCCCCTTGCGGGGGAGATGTCCGGCAGGACAGAGGGGGGTGTGAAGGAACGCAAACCTCTCAGATTGGCTCTGTTTTCCTTTTTTGCAGTTCTTCTCGCGGTCCTCCTTTCCACCCCCGCCTCCGCCGCAAAGATCGACGACCAGTTCCGCGCCTGGCTGCGGAACGACCTCTGGCCGCAAGCAAGGGCGAATGGCATTTCCAAAACCACCTTCGATGCTGCCTTCGACGGCATCAAGCCCAATCTGAAGCTGCCGGACCTGGTCAAGCCGGGCGAGAAGGCGACCACGCCCCAAAAACAGCACCAGGCCGAATTCGGCTCACCCGGCGCCTATTTCGCCGAGAAGACGGTTCGCGCGGTGACGGCGGGCGGCCGGGCGCGCGAAGCCACCAATGCCAGGACACTTGCATCAATCGAAAAGCGCTACGGCGTGCCGGGCGAAGTGCTGCTGGCGATCTGGGGCCGCGAGACCGGATTCGGCGCGGCGAAGATGCCCTACGACGCCTTCGAAGTGCTGGGCACCAAGGCGTTCATGTCGACCAGGAAGGATTTCTTCCGCACCGAACTGCTTGCGGCACTCGAGATCGTCGAGCGCGGCCTGGCTCCGGTCGGGGCGATGAAATCGTCCTGGGCCGGAGCGCTCGGCCAGCCGCAATTCATGCCGACCTCGTTCCTGAAACATGCCGTCGATTTCGACGGCGACGGCCGCGCCGACATCTGGAACTCGACGCCGGACGTGCTGGCCTCGATCGCCAATTATCTCGTCCACTATGGCTGGGTAAAGGGCCGTGGCTGGGGTTTCGAGGTGATGGTGCCGGAAAGCGTTTCCTGTTCGTTGGAAGGCCCGGACCAGGGCAAGAAAATCTCCGAATGGGCTGATATGGGCATCAGGCGCGTCGGCGGCAAACCGTTTCCCGCGAGTGAGCTGAAGGCCGAAGGCTTCCTGCTGATGCCGGCAGGGCGCAGCGGCCCGGCCTTTATCGCCACGCCCAATTTCTACGTGCTGAAGCAGTATAACACCAGCGACCTCTACGCGCTGTTCATCGGCCATGGCGCCGATCGCATCGCCCATGGCGATTCGAATTTTGCCGGCAGCTGGGGCGCGGTCGGCGGGCTCCACCGTTCGGACATAGCCGCTCTGCAACGCGCGCTGGAAGCCAAGGGCTATGATGTCGGCAGCGCCGATGGCCTGCCCGGCTTCAAGACCCGCCGTTCGATCGGCATTTGGCAAGCCAAGAACGGCCGCGCCGCCACCTGCTTCCCTGACACCAGCCTGGTCGCGGCGCTGAGATAGCCGCGACATACGCCAGATTGTCCTCGATCGGCAGCCTCGATTGGCTGGCCTATGCGTCGACATCCCACCCGGCCTTTCTGGCCCATTGAGCCATCGTATAAATGCTCGTTGCCCGCCACGAGGCTGCCGGATATGGTGTTGACCAACTGGACAAAAACCGCAACGGTAAGAGATCAGTGGGGCCTTCTCCAGGCCCGAAAAGAATTGCACAACCCTGAGCCGGGAACTCAGGTCAACAAACAACAAAACAGGGAACAATCACGATGATGATGGAAAAGTTTGCTCTACGCTCTCGCTTCCTGCTGGCGGGTGCAGCCATGTCCGCGCTCCTTCTGGCCGGCGCGCCCGCCGGTGCGGTCACGCCCGCCGACACGCTGGTCGAAGGTTTCGCGATCGACGACATCATCTCCATGGATCCGGGCGAGGCGTTCGAACTGTCGACCGCCGAGGTCACCGGCAACACGTATGATCTGCTTGTCCGTCTCGACCTCAGCGACACCTCCAAGGTCAAGGGAGACCTTGCCGAAAGCTGGACCGTCTCCGATGACGGCCTGACCTACACATTCAAGCTCAAGCCCGGCCTGAAATTCGCTTCCGGCAATCCGATCACCGCGGCCGACGTCGCCTGGTCGTTCGAACGCGCCGTCAAGCTCGACAAGAGCCCGGCCTTCATCATCGGCCAATTCGGCATCAGCGGCGACAACGTCGCCGAGAAGGCCAAGGCGGTCGACGAGACCACCTTCCAGTTCACCGTCGACAAGGCCTATGCGCCGAGCTTCGTCCTGAACTGCCTGTCGGCAACGGTTGCATCGGTGGTCGACGCCAAGCTGGTCAAGGAACATGTCGCTGCGGTGACGCCGAGCGCCGACTACAAATGGGACAATGATTTCGGCAATGCCTGGCTGAAGACCGGCTATGCCGGCTCCGGCGTCTTCAAGTTGCGTGAATGGCGGGCCAATGAGGTGGTCGTTCTCGAGCGCAACGATAATTACTACGGCGAGAAGGCCAAGCTTGCCCGCGTCATCTACCGCAATATGAAGGAAAGCTCGGGCCAGCGCCTGGCGCTCGAGGCCGGCGACATCGACGTTGCCCGCAATCTCGAGCCGAACGACCTCGACGCTATCGCCAAGAACGCCGATCTCACCTCGACCAGCGCGCCGAAGGGCACGGTCTATTACATCAGCCTCAACCAGAAGAATGCCAACCTCGCCAAGCCCGAGGTCCGCCAAGCCTTCAAATACCTGGTCGACTACGATGCGCTGAGCTCGACGATCCTCAAGGGCATCGGCGAAATCCACCAGACCTTCCTGCCGAAGGGTGTGCTCGGCGAATTGGATGAGAATCCGTTCAAGTTCGATGTCGCCAAGGCCAAGGAATTGCTGGCCAAGGCCGGTCTGCCCGACGGCTTCAGCGTAACCATGGACGTACGCACCGGTCAGCCGACGACCGGCATGGCGGAATCGATCCAGCAGACGCTCGGACAGGCCGGCATCAAGCTCGAGATCATCCCGGGCGACGGCAAGCAGACGCTGACCAAGTACCGCGCCCGCAACCACGACATCTATATCGGCCAGTGGGGCCAGGATTATTTCGACCCGAATTCCAACGCCCAGACCTTTGCCTCGAATCCGGACAACTCGGATGCGGGTAAGTCCAAGACGCTGGCCTGGCGCAACGCCTGGGACATTCCGGACCTGACCAAGGAGACGGAAGCAGCGCTGCTTGAGAAGGACGCCGGCAAGCGCGCTGACATGTACAAGGATCTCGAGAAGAAGATCCTGGACACCAGCCCCTTCGTCGTCATCCACCAGCAGCTGGAAGTGGCCGGCCTGCGCAAGAACCTCAAGGGCTTTGCGCTCGGCCCGAGCTTCGACAGCAATTTCGTCGGGCCGGTGTCCAAGGAATAGTGCTCGCGGACACGCCGCATGAGCACGGTTGAAAAGGAAGTGGCGGCGGGGCGCGGCAGCGCCCGTGCCGTCGCTATTGCATCATCGCTTGGCCGTTTCCTGGTCATCGCGATCACGACCTATCTTGGTCTGCTCGCGGTCACCTTCTTCATCGGTCGCGTCATCCCGATCGACCCGGTGCTGGCGGTGCTCGGCGACCGGGCGCCGGCCAATGTCGTCGAGCGCACGCGCCGCGAGATGGGCCTGGACCTGCCGCTGATCGAGCAGTTCTACATCTATGTGAAAAATGCCCTGAACGGCAATTTCGGTGTCTCTGTGCTGACCACCAATCCTGTCATGACCGACATTCGCCGGGCGCTTCCGGCCACGACGGAACTGGCGACGCTGGGGACGCTGATCGGCGCGCTGTTCGGCGTACCGCTTGGCGTGCTGGCCGCGGTCAGGCGCGGCAGTTTCATCGATCAGATCGTGCGTATCATCGGCCTGATCGGCTATTCCGTGCCGATCTTCTGGCTGGGACTGCTGGCGCTGGTGCTGTTTTACGCCAAGCTGCAATGGGTTGCCTTCCCCGCGCGGCTCGACATCGTCTACGAATACACCTTTACGCCGATCACTGGCTTCTATCTCCTCGACTCTGCGATGCAGGGGCAGTGGGACGTTTTTTACGACGCCTTCCGCCACATCATCCTGCCGGCCTCGCTGCTCGGCTATTTCTCGCTCGCCTATATCAGCCGCATGACGCGCTCGTTCATGCTCAACGAATTGTCGCAGGAATATATCGTCGCGGCGCGCGCCAAGGGCCTGTCGGAAACCCGCATCATCTGGGGCCACGCGCTGCGCAATGCGGCGGTGCCGATGGTGACGGTGATCGCGCTCTCCTATGCCGGGCTGCTCGAAGGTTCGGTGCTGACCGAGACCGTCTTCTCATGGCCGGGCATCGGCCTCTACATCACCAACTCGCTGCAGAACGCCGACATGAATGCGGTGCTCGGCGGCACCATCGTCATCGGTTCGGTCTTCATCGCCATCAACCTTCTGTCCGACCTTCTGTATCGGGTCCTCGATCCGAGGACGAAGGTTCAATGAGCAGAGGTATTCCACTTTCGGGCCTAGAGCAGTTCACCGTTTCACGGAAACGGCTACCCGCTCTAACTCCTTGTTTTTACGCAATTCCGGACGGAAAACCGTTTCACACTTTTCCTGGAATTGCTCCAGCTGCGGCCAATCACCCCCACTCCGGCCCTTCGGGTCACCTCTCCCCCTGCCCGGGGGAGAGGAAAAGCCGGTCGCACGCTTCGCGCCTTTCCTCTCCCCCGTCGTGCGGGGGAGAGGTGGTCTGCGAAGCAGGCCGGAGTGGGGGTCGACAGCTCCAAGAGGCATCATCATGACCGCCTCCGACGCCCGTCCTCTCTCTCGTCGCGACTGGCTGCTCAGCGAGCGGCCGGCCTCGCGCACCCAGGCGAGGCTCGGCCGCGCCTATGTGGCGTGGCGGCGCTTTTCCGCCAACCGGCTGGCCTTTCTCGGCCTGCTCATTATCATTGCCTTGCTGATCGTTGCCGCCCTTGCCGGTGTGCTGGCGCCTTATTCTCCGACGTTCGGCGACCTGAAGAACGCGCGCCTGCTGGCGCCGAGCACCGAGCACTGGTTTGGCACCGACGATCTCGGCCGCGATATCCTGTCGCGCATCCTCTACGGCTCGCGCTGGACCCTTTATGTGGTCATCCTGGTCGCCATCATCGCGGCACCGATCGGCCTTCTGGTCGGCACGGTGGCCGGCTATGCCGGCGGCTGGACCGATGCCATCCTGATGCGCATCACCGACATCTTTCTCGCCTTTCCCAAGCTGATCCTGGCGCTGGCGTTTGTTGCAGCACTTGGCCCCGGCATCGAGAATGCGGTGCTGGCCATCGCCATCACCTCATGGCCGCCCTACGCCCGCATCGCGCGGGCAGAGACGCTGACGGTGCGCAATTCCGATTACATCAAGGCGGTGCAGCTGATGGGCGCCTCGCCCTTCCGCATCGTGCTGCGCCATATCATGCCGCTTTGCATTTCGTCCCTGATCGTCAGGGTGACGCTCGACATGGCCGGCATCATCCTGACCGCCGCCGGGCTCGGTTTCCTCGGCCTCGGCGCGCAACCGCCGCTGCCGGAATGGGGCACGATGATCGCGTCGGGGCGCCGCTTCGTGCTCGACCAGTGGTGGGTGGCCGGTGCGCCGGGCTTCGCCATCCTCATCGTCAGCCTCGGCTTCAACCTGCTCGGCGACGGCCTGCGCGACGCGCTCGATCCCCGCAGTGGTGACCAATGAGCAGGGAAACGAAGACGCTGCTCGAGGTCGACGATTTGCGCGTCACCTTCCCGACCCGCACCGGGCTGATCGAGGCGGTTCGCGGCGTCTCCTTCTCGCTCGGCCGCGAACGGCTCGGCATCGTCGGAGAATCCGGCTCCGGCAAATCGCAGACCGGCCGCGCCATCATGGGCCTGACGCCGCCGCAGGCGCGGATATCGGCCAACAAGCTCGCCTTCGACGGCATCGACCTGCTCAGCGTCTCGCCGCGCGAACGCCGGGCGCTGCGCGGCAAGCGCATCGCCATGATCCTGCAGGATCCGAAATACTCGCTCGACCCGGTGATGAGCATCGGCCGCCAGATCGTCGAAACGCTGCGCACGCATGAAAAGGTCGGCAAGGCCGAGGCGCGCGACCGCGCATTGGCCATGCTGGAGGCGGTGCAGATCCGTGATCCCTCTCGCGTCTTCAACCTGCATCCGCATGAAGTGTCCGGCGGCATGGGCCAGCGCGCCATGATCGCCATGATGCTGATCGCCGGTCCGGAAATGATGATCGCCGACGAGCCGACCTCGGCGCTCGACGTCACCGTGCAGCTTGATGTGCTCGGCATTCTCGACCGGCTGGTCAGTGAGCGCGGCATGGGGCTGATCTTCATCTCGCACGATCTGCGCCTGGTCTCATCCTTCTGCGACCGCGTCATCGTCATGTATGCCGGCAAGGTGGTCGAGCAGCTCAAGGCGTCCGAACTCGGCCATGCCCAGCATCCCTACACGCGCGGCTTGCTCAATTGCATGCCCAAGATCGGTGCCGACCGCCACCCGCTGCCGGTGCTCGACCGCAAGCCGGAGTGGGCGGCATGACTTCTGCGATTGCCGTCGACAGGCTGGAAGTGATCTTCGACCGTTTTCGCGCACTGAAGGGCGTCAGCCTCGACGTGCAGCCGGGTGAATCCTTTGGCCTGGTCGGTGAATCCGGCTCCGGCAAATCGACGCTGCTTCGGGCCATCGCCGGCCTTGCGCCGGTCGCATCGGGCAGCATCGCCGTCAACGGCAAGACGCTCGGGCCACGCCGCGACAAGGCCTTCTACCGCGAAGTGCAGATGGTCTTCCAGGATCCGTACGGCTCGCTGCACCCGCGCCAGACCGTCGACCGCCTGCTGCAGGAGCCGCTTGCCATCCACGGCTTCGCCGATGGCGGAAAGCGCATCCAGCGGGCGCTCGACGAGGTCGGGCTGGGAAACGGCTTTCGCTTCCGCTATTCGCACCAACTATCGGGCGGCCAGCGCCAGCGCGTGGCGATTGCCCGTGCCCTGATCCTCGAACCTTCGATCCTGCTGCTCGACGAGCCGACCTCGGCGCTCGATGCCTCGGTGCAGGCGGAAGTGCTCAACCTGTTGGAAGAGGTACGCAAGCGGCGCAAGCTGACCTTCCTGATGGTCAGCCACGACCTCGCCATCATCACCCATATGTGCGAGCGGCTGATGGTGATGCAAAGCGGCGGGGCGGTTGAGAACCTGGCGGCGGCGGATCTCGTCGAACGTCGCGTGACGAAGGACTATACTCGCAACCTGCTGAGAGCGAGCGACGGGTTTGTGAGAACCGCCTGAATTCGTCTTCCTGTGTGCAGAACCAACCGTCTTCAGGGATTCCGATGGAGGAATGAAAGTTTGCGGATCCGCCCAACCTCGCGGTGTTGTCGGACAAGAGCCTATTTAAACGTGGCGACTGGATCGCATACGTTGTGCATGAAGATGACGACGACGACAGCTACAACGACGAAGGTGGCAGTTGGCAATTCTACAGCAGCGACACTCGAGATTGGGATGAACGCGAGGTAATGCTCGTAGGCCTGCAAGAGGTGGTTCAACTGGATGAAACCATCGTGGAGTTGGCCGATTTGCCGAAAGGTTGGCATGCCTGGCGCACCTCAAAATCGTCGCCGTGGCAACGCGCCAAGTCACGCCCCGTACCCTCCAACGACAACGAATGACCCGGCAAAGCCTTAAGTCTGAGCTTGCACCGGTTCGCCGCTCTCCACGGGTAGCTCTTCCTGGGCTTTCGGCTCCTTGATCCTGAACCACGTCACATAAAGCGCTGGCAGGAACAGCAGCGTGATCGCCGTGCCGGCGATGATGCCGCCCATCATGGCATAGGCCATCGGGCCCCAGAACACTTCGCGCGCGATCGGGATCAGGGCGAGACTTGCGGCCGCCGCCGTCAGCGCGATTGGCCGCATGCGGTGTTCCGTCGCCTCGATGACGGCCGCCCAGCGGTCCTTGCCTTCCCGGACGAGATCCTCGATCTGCACGATCAGGATGACCGAGTTGCGGATCAGGATGCCGATCAGCGCCAGCACGCCGAGGATGGCGACGAAGCCGAGCGGCGCGCCGCTCGGCACAAGGGCCGCCACAACGCCGATCAGGCCGAGCGGCGCCACCGCCACCACCAGGAACAGGCGCTGGAAACTCTGCAATTGCACCATCAGGATCGTCGCCATGACGAACAGCATCAACGGCACGACGGCGGCGATCGGTCCTTGGCTTTTGGCACTCTCCTCGACCGAGCCGGCGGTGGCGATCGAATAGCCCGGCGGCAGCTTGGCGGTGAAGGCATCGACCGACGGCTTCAATTCGTTGACGACGGTGGCCGGCAGCACGTCGCCGACCAGTCCGGCGCGCACGGTGATGGTCGGGATGCGGTCGCGTCGCCACACCGTTGGCTGCTCCAGATCGTAGCGGAAGTTGGCGACGGCCGCGAGCGGGATCGCCTCGCCGGTACTGGTCGGCAGCTGCATGTTCTGCAACGTTTCGATCGAGCCGCGTTCGGACCCACGCGAGCGCGCCACGACATTGATCAGGTAGGTGGCGTCACGCACCTGCGTGATGGTAGCGCCGCCGACGGTGCTGTTGAGCGCGCTGGCGATGTCGGAAGAGGTGATACCGAGCTGGCGTGCCTTGTCCTGCAGCACGTCGACCCTCAGCACGCGTTGCGGCTCGTTCCAGTCGAAGGTAGGCGCGGCAAGCTTGGGGTTGGCGGAAATGATACCGGCGAATTGCTGCGCCAGCCCGCGCACCGTCTGGATGTCGGGACCGCCGATGCGATACTGCACCGGGCGGCCGACCGGGGGCCCGAGTTCGAGCGGCTTGACGAAGGCGTCGGTGCCGACGAACTCCTCGCGCAGCAGTTTTTCAAGCGCCGGCTTGACCCGGTTGCGGGCCGCGATGCTCTTGGTGACGATGACGGTCTGGCCGAAATAGGGGTTGGCCGGCTGCACGTCATAGGCGAGCACGAAACGCACCGCGCCCTGGCCGATATAGGACGAAAAATGGTCGATGTCGGGATTGCCGACCAACGCCCGCTGCTCGAACCGCTCCATCTGGTCGCGCGTATCGGCGATCGAGGCATTCTGCGGCAGGTTCCAGTCGACGATCAGCTCCGGCCGGTCCGATGGCGGAAAGAACTGCTGCTGCACCAGCCCGAAGCCGGCGATCGAGCCGGCAAACAAAAGCACGGTGACGATGATGGTCAGCCAGTGATGGCGCACCGAGCCGACAAGCACGCGCCGGAAAAGCGAGGTGAAGCGGCCGGGCTGATCGTGATGCTTGGTTTTCATCGTCGCCGGCAGGATGGTGACGCCGAGCAGTGGCGCAAACAGCACCGCCACGACCCATGACACCAGCAGCGAAACGGCGATGACCACGAACAGGGTGAAGGTATATTCGCCGGCGGCGCTGTTGTTGAGGCCGATCGGGATGAAGCCGGCGACCGTCACCAGCGTACCGGTCAGCATCGGAAAGGCGGTCGATGTGTAGACATAGGTCGCCGCCTTGCGCAGATTGTCGCCGACCTCCAGCCGCGCCACCATCATCTCGACCGCGATCATCGCGTCGTCGACCAGAAGCCCGAGCGCGATGATCAGCGCACCCAGGGAAATACGCTGCAGCGAAATGCCGAGATAGGCCATGACCGTGAAGGTGATGGCCAGCACCAGCGGGATCGACAGCGCCACGACGAAGCCGGCGCGCATGCCGAGGCTGATGAACGACACCGCGAGCACGATGGCGACCGCCTCGAACAGCGCGCGCGTAAAGCCCGAGACGGCCTCCTCGACAATGACCGGCTGGTCGGCCACCAGATGCACGCCGACACCGACCGGCAGGTCGGCCAGCACCTTGTCCATCTCCTTGTGCAGCGCCTCGCCGAATTCGAGCAGGTTGGCGTTGGGTTTCATGCCGATGGCGAGCCCGATCGCGTCCTGGCCGTTGAAGCGGAATAGCGCCGTAGGCGGATCGACATAGCCGCGCGTGATCGTCGCCACGTCGCTGAGGCGGAAGAAGCGGTCATTGACGCGCAGATTGATGGCGCGCAGGCTGTCCTCGGAGGTGAACTGCCCGCCGACACGCACGCTGATGCGCTCCGGCCCGGACTGAATGACGCCGGACGGCGTAATCGCGTTCTGCGCCTGCAGGCTTGCCACGATCGCTTGCTGGTTGAGGCCGAGGGCGGCGATCTGGCGGGTCGAGAATTCGAGATAGATCGCCTCGTCCTGGGCGCCGACCAGGTCGACCTTGCCGGCGTTGGGCACGGTCAGGATTTTTGTTCTGGCGTCCTCGACATAGTCGCGCAACTGGCGCGGCGTCAGCCCGTCCGATGTGAAGGCGTAGATGTTGCCATAGACGTCGCCGAAGCGGTCGTTGAAGAACGGTCCCTGCACCCCCTGCGGAAACTGCGCCCCGATGTCGTTGACCATGTTGCGCACCTGAATCCAGTTCGGCACGACATCGCGTGCCTTGGTGGTGTCCTTCAGGTTGACGAAGATGACGGTCTGGCCGGCCGTGGTGACGGACTTGGTGTAGTCGAGGCTGTCGAGTTCCTCGAGTTTCTTCTCGATACGGTCGGTCACCTGCTGCACGGTTTCCTTGACCGAGGCGCCCGGCCAGTTGGCCTGGATGATCATCGTCTTGATGGTGAAGTTGGGGTCTTCTTCACGGCCGAGATTGAGGTAAGAGAACACGCCAGCCACGACGAAGACCAGCATGAAATACCAGACCATGGAGCGGTGGTTGAGCGCCCAGTCGGAGAGATTGAAGCCTTTCATGAGGCCCCTCCCTCGGGCACTGTCACCTTCTGGCCTTCGCTCAGGCTGTGGACGCCCGCCGTGACGACACGCATGCCCGCGTCAAGCCCTTCGGCCACGGTGAAGATAACGCCATTCTTCGACGCGATCTTGATGTCGCGTGCGTTCACGCTGGATGTCTGCGGGTCGACGATCCACACTTTCGCGGAACCGTTCTTTTCGAACAGCGCCGACATCGGCAGTTCGATCGTCGGTGCCACCTTGGTCACGCGGGTCGCCGTCACCGTCGAGCCGAGCCGGAAGGCCTGTGGCGGATCCGTGAGCTTCAGCTTGACGCGCCGCGTGCGGGTCGAGCCCTCGGATTGCGGTGCGATCTCGCGCAGCTTGGCCCCGGTCTGGATCGTCGGCAGCGACTGCAGGATCACCTGGAAGGGCGTGCCGGCCTCAAGATCACCGGTCAATTGATCGGGAATGTCGACCACCGCCTCGCGCAGGTCCGAACGCGCCACGGTGACGATGGTCTGGCCGGGCGAGACCGTCTGGCCAACTTCGGCGCCCACCGCGGTGACGACACCGTCGAAATCAGAGAACAGCCTGGCATAGCCGAGCTGCTCCTGCGATTTGGCAAGCGAAGCCTTGGCCCGCTCGACACCTGCCTCCGCAGCTTTGCGCGCCTGCTGCGCGGCATCGAAGACAGCTTGCGTGGCGTTGGCCGAGGCGAGCAACTGGCGCTGCCGTTCCTCGCTGGCGGCGGCGTTGGCGAGCTGCGCCTCGGCATTGGACAGTTCCGCCTTGGCCGCCTGCAGGCCCAACTCCAGCGCGGTCGGATCGAGTGCCGCTATCGTCGTGCCCTTGCTGACGATGTCGCCGACCTGGACGTCGCGCGAGACGACCCGCCCAAGCAGGCGGAAGGCCAGGTCGGCGCTGACCTGCGGTTCGACGGATCCGGCAAAACCGAAGATTTGCGTGGTGCGCGGCTCGATCACCATCGACAGCACCGGTCGGATGATCTCTGGCGGCTTTTCCTCCGACTTGGAGCAGGATGCCAGCGCGCCGAGCATGAGCACGCCGAGCAGGATGCGTGGCGTTCGGCTCATTGGCCCGCTCCCGATATTTCGATCGTCTGTCCAGGGCTGAGCAGCTGTCCTCCAGCGGTGACGACGCTCTGGCCCGCGTCCAGCCCCTTGGCGATCACGACCGTGCCCGAATTGAACGCCAGCACTTCGACCGGCGCCATCGTCACCGCCTTGGTCGAGGGATCGACGATCCAGACCGCCGGCTTGCCGCCGCTGGACGTCAGCGCCTGCCAAGGCAGCAGGATCGCCTTCGCCGGTTTGGCGCTTACCGAGCCGATGACGGCTGCCCCCAGCGGCATGCCGGCGGGCGTGTCGGGAATGGCGACTTTGACCCGGATCGAGCCCGAAGCCGGGTCGACCGCAGGCGAGATTTCGCGGACCTTGCCCGTCGCCCTGACCTGCGGATCGGACAACAGCGTGATCGTCACCGCAGGCGATGCCGGTGTCTTGGCGATCAGCGTCTCCTGCACGTTGAATACCGCGTCGCGGTCCCCGTCCTCGGCGACGGTGAAGACGGTTTGCGCGGCTTGCACCACTTGGCCGGTTTCGACTTGGCGGGCGGTAATCACGCCGGCGGCACCGGCCTTGAGTTCGGTGAAGGACAGGTTTTGCTGGGCGTTGGAGAAAGCGCTCTGCGCGGCATCGACGCTGCCTTGTGCCATCTTCAGGGCCTGGTCCGCGGCGTCATAATCGCGCCTGGTGGTGAAACCCTGGGCGAGCAGCGTCTTCTGCCGTTCGAAGGCGGCGGCGGACTGGGTCAATTGCGCCTGTGCCGCGTCGAGATCGGCCTGCGCCGAGCGCAAATCGGATTCCTGCTCCTGCGGATCGATCCGGGCAAGCACCGTGCCTTGATCGACATGCTGGCCGACATCGACAAACCGTTCGGCGACGCGACCGCCGACCCGGAACGACAGATTGTTCAGCGTACGCGCCGCGATCACCCCGGTCAGCGAGGTCCTTGGCGCATAGTCGGCCATCGCCACCGTTTCGGTGCGCACCATGATCTGCAGTTTCTTGTCCACCGCTTCCTGCTTCTGGCAGCCGACCAAAAGCAGCGCAGCCGTGCAGGCGAAAAGCGCCGGGGCGGCTGGAAAAGACAAAAGACCGGGAGCTTGGACCGACGGCTGCGAGACGGGCGAAGTCACGTTCCTGCTCATGGGCTCCCCCGGCCGCGGCGGCTCGCTGGTCGCGATGCCTCGTGGACATCCAGAGGATAGTCGATCCCCGGGAAAAGGAAACCGGTCTCGTACGTGTATCGCCTGACTGGTTAAGCGCCGGGATCTGCCCACCGCAGGCCCAATCGCCTGCCGGTGGTGCCGACTTGAGGAAAACGTGAAATAAGGTCAGAAGATGTCTCAACGGCATCAAACAGGACGGGCGCCGGCCCGGTGAGGGATACGATGAAGAATTCAGCCATTTCCGAACGCAAGAACCAATCGATTTCCCGCGGTGTCGGCATGACCACGCAGATCTATGCCGACCGGGCTGAAAATTCGGAAATCTGGGATGTCGAGGGGCGTCGCTATATCGATTTCTCGTCGGGCATCGCCGTCGTCAACACCGGGCATCGCCATCCCAGGGTGATCGAAGCGGTCAAGGCACAACTCGACCGCTTCACCCACACCTGCCACCAGGTGGTGCCCTATGAGAGCTATGTGCGCCTGGCCGAACGGCTGAACGGCATGCTGCCCGGCAAGTTCGAGAAGAAGACGATCTTCGTCACCACCGGGGCGGAGGCGGTAGAGAACGCCATCAAGATCGCCCGCAATGCCACCGGCCGTCAGGCGGTCATCGCCTTCGCCGGCGGTTTCCATGGCCGCACCTTCATGGGCATGGCACTGACCGGCAAGGTCGTGCCCTACAAGGTCGGCTTCGGCGCCATGCCGGGCGATGTCTATCATGCGCCGTTCCCGGTGCCGCTGCACGGTGTCTCGGTCGCCGACTCGCTGGCGGCGCTCGACCGGCTGTTCAAGGCCGATGTCGATCCGGCCCGCGTCGCCGCCATCATCATCGAGCCGGTTCAGGGCGAGGGCGGCTTCTACGAGGCGCCGCGTGACTTCCTGGTTGCGCTGCGCAAGCTTTGCGACCAGCACGGCATGCTGCTGATTGCCGACGAAGTGCAGACCGGCTTTGCCCGCACCGGCAAGATGTTTGCGATGGATCACCATGAGGTGGCGGCCGACATCACCACCATGGCCAAGAGCCTGGCCGGCGGTTTTCCGCTGGCGGCGGTCACCGGCCGCGCCGAAATCATGGATGCGCCCGGCCCCGGCGGGCTAGGCGGCACCTATGGCGGCAGCCCGATCGGCGTTGCCGCCGCGCACGCCGTGCTCGACGTGATCGAGGACGAAAACCTGTGCGACCGCGCCAACACGCTGGGCGCAAGGCTGAAGCAGCGGTTGCAGTCGATCCGCGACGACGTGCCCGAGATCGTCGACATCAGAGGCCTCGGCTTCATGAACGCGGTCGAGTTCAACGACGTCAAGAAGGGCCTGCCGTCGGCCGAGATCGCCAATGCGATCCGGTTGAAGGCGCTCGACAAGGGCCTGATCCTGCTGACCTGCGGTGTCTACGGCAACGTCATCCGCTTCCTGGCGCCGATCACCATCCAGGACGAAGTCATGAACGAAGCACTCGACATCCTGGAAAGCTCGATCCGCGAAGTCTGCGCCGCCTGAACTTCTACCTCCCCCTTGTGGGGAGGTCGGACCGAAGGTCCGGGTGGGGCGCCTCGCGCAGACCCCACCCCGCTGCTTCACAGCGACCCTCCCCACAAGGGAGGGTAAGCGGGGGCTAGCCCGCAGCCCTGGCAGGCTCATCCTGCTGAAACGCGGCCAGCGCCGCCTTCAAACCGTCAGGTCCCTCAGCAACCGTTTCCGGCGTCGGCGAAAAGCCGGCGCCGAGCATCTTGCGGCCAAGCATGTGGTCGCCGGGGCGGTTGACCGATTCGATGCCGAGCAGCCGGTCGCCGGCATAGTGGTAGATCGAGAATTTGTTTTCGGGCAGGTCGCCCAGCACGACATGGCTGTCGCCGCCGGCGGTCAGGCCGACCATCTGCAATTTCATGTCGCCGATGTCCGACCAGAACCATGGCACCGCCGAATAGGCGTCGGTGTGGCCTGATATCGTGCGCGCGGCAAGCCGCGCCTGATCGGTGGCGTTCTGCACCGATTCCAGCCGCACGTCGCCGCCGGTGAACCAGTGACGGTAGGAGGCAGCATCGCCAATGGCAAGAATCTCCGGCATCGACGTGCGCATCTGATGATCGACGCGGATGCCGTTGGCGATGCCGAGGCCTGCAGACTGCGCCAGTTCGACATTCGGCATGGCACCAATGCCGACGATGACCATGCGCGCCGGCAGCCTTTCGCCTGACGAGGTGATGGCGGCCGTGACATGACCGTTTTCGCCATCGAGCCTGGCGATCGAGGTGCCGGTGAGAATGCGCACGCCTGTCGCTTCCAGCCGTTGCCGGACGTGGCTCGCCACCACCGGCGCCACGGCGCGGCCGAGTAGCCGGTCCACGGCCTCCACCACTGTCACCGTGCGGCCGGTGGCCCGCAGTGTGGCTGCTATCTCCAGCCCGATGAAACCGCCGCCGAGGATGACGATTTCGTCGCTTTGCGCGCTGAGGTCGCGGATCAGCCGCGCATCGGCCAGCGAGCGCAGCGACAGCACGCCGGACAGGTCCGAGCCGGGCAACGGCAGGGTGCGCGGGCGCGAGCCGGTCGCCAGGATCAGGTGATCAAAAGCAAGCGCGCCACCGCCTGATATCTCCAGGCTGCGGCGCTCGGCATCGATGCGATCGATCCTGACGCCAGGCCGGTAATCGATGGCGCTGCCGGTGTAAAAGGCCTCGCCGCGCAAGGGTTGCGGCTTGGCCTCGGCATCCTTGATGAAAGTCTTCGACAGCGGCGGCTTGTGATAGGGAAGTTCGTCCTCATCCCCGACGAGGATCACCGGCCCGTCATAGCCGTCTTCGCGCAGACTGGCGGCCGCTTGCACGCCCGCATGACCCGCGCCGACAATGACCACACCGTTCTTCATCGCATTCCAATCCCGCTTCTATCCTAGGATGTTTCGCCAAGTGGCAATTGTCTGGTGCCGCCGCAAGAGAGCTTTTGCGGGTCGCACCCGGAATGGCAGCTGTCAATCGTACAGTTCAACGGCAAGACCGGTGCAGAAAGACGCATAAGTTGACAGTCGTAGTTTAGAATAATTCTAAACTGTTGTTTCAATTGACTTTTCCTACGGATTGTCATTGACATCCGACGATGTCGCAGCTTTATGGAAGCTCGCGCGTCAGCGCATCCCTTTAATGTCTGGGCCTTGAACCCTTTCGATTGGAGGCATTTTGGTGTCTTTCTTCCGCGAACCGCGCGCTAGCGCGGCATCTCTTGCGCCCAATGGCCCGCAGATGGCCTGGCGCCGGTTGCTGTGCGCGCCGTTTACAGAATTTCCGAGAAACTGGAGAGTGATTATGACAGCACGATATGGCAGCAGGCTTGCGGCGATCGGCGCCACTGCCCTGCTGACGGCGGCGGTATTCGTGTTGCCGGCAAAGGCGGAAACCGATGCAAAGGCCGTCATCAAGACCTATTCCGACATCGCGCTCGCCAAATATGAGGATTCGCTGACCACCGCGCAGGCGCTCGACAAGGCGGTCGACGCGCTGCTCGCCACGCCATCGGCGGAAACCCTCAACGCTGCCCGTGACGCCTGGAAGGCATCGCGCGTTCCCTACCAGCAGACCGAGGTCTACCGCTTCGGCAGCAAGATCGTCGACGACTGGGAAGGCAAGGTGAATTCCTGGCCGCTGGATGAAGGTTTGATCGACTACATCGCCAAGAGCTACGGCACCGAATCGGACGCGAATGCGCTCTACACGGCCAATGTGATCGCCAACAAGGAGATCGAGATCAACGGCAAGAAGGTCGATGCATCGAAGCTTTCGCCGGAATTCCTCTCCGGCACGCTGCAGGGAGCCGGCGGCATCGAGGCCAATGTCGCCACCGGCTACCACGCCATCGAATTCCTGCTCTGGGGCCAGGACCTGCATGGCACCGGGCCGGGTGCCGGCGAGCGCCCCTATACCGACTACGACCTCCAGAACTGCACCGGCGGCAATTGCGATCGCCGCGCCGAGTATCTGAAATCGGCCAGCGACCTTCTGGTTTCGGATCTTCAGGAGATGGTCGGCAACTGGAAGGAAGACGGCGCCGCCCGCAAGGCTCTCGTCGATGGCGAGCCGAACACGGCGATCTCGACCATCTTCACCGGCATGGGCTCGCTGTCCTACGGCGAACTGGCCGGCGAGCGCATGAAGCTCGGCCTGCTGCTGCATGATCCGGAAGAGGAGCACGATTGCTTCTCCGACAACACGTACAATTCGCATCTCTACGACGCCATCGGCATTCGCGCGGCCTATCATGCGAGCTACACGCGTCTCGACGGCACCGTCGTTTCGGGTCCCTCGGTGGCCGATATGGTGAAGGCGGCCGATCCGGCGATCGACAAGGAACTGTCTGACAAGCTCGATGTTTCGGTCGCCAAGATGGAGGCGATCAAGGCGCGTGCACTGGCCGGCGAGGCCTATGACCAGCAGATCGCCGAGGGCAACATTGAGGGCAACGCCACCGTGCAGGCGGCGATCGATGCGCTGATCGATCAGACCAAGTCGATTGAGCGCGCCGTCGGCTCCTTGAAGCTCAGCACCATCGCCTTCGAAGGGTCCGATAGCCTCGACGCGCCGGACAAGGTGTTCAAGTAAGGGTCGAAAGACAGGTGACTGATCCGGGAGCCGGAAAACCGGCTCTGGAACGGCCTCCGCTAGAAAATCAAGCCACACGGCGCGGGAGACGCCGTCAGCCAGCCGAGCAAGCCAATGCTGATTTGTCATTGCAATATCATCAACGAGAAGGAGATCGAGCAGACGATCGTCGGGCTGCTGGACCAGGATCCCTGGCAGCTGATCGTGCCGGCGAAGATCTATCATGCCATGCAAAAGCGCGGTCGCTGTTGCGGCTGCTTCCCAAATGTGGTGGAAACGATCATTCGGGTCACCGAAAATTACCACGCCCGCTCGGAGGCGAGCGGCGTGGATGTCGTTTCACACCTGGATCGCGTCAGAGGCCTGCGCGTCCAATACGGGAGCAGAATTCATGAAAGGCGATCCGCAGATCATCGAGCGGCTTAACGAGGCCCTTTTTCTGGAACTCGGGGCCGTCAATCAGTACTGGGTGCATTTCCGTCTGCTTGAGGACTGGGGATACGCCAAGCTGGCAAAGAAGGAGCGGGCGGAATCGATCGAGGAGATGCACCATGCCGACAAGCTCGTCGCCCGCATCATCTTCCTCGAAGGCCATCCGAACCTGCAGTCCGTGGCGCCGCTGCGCATCGGGCAGAACGTCAAGGAAGTGCTCGAATCCGACCTTGCCGGCGAATATGACGCACGTACCGCTTACAAGCGTTCGCGCGAAATCTGCAACGACGCCGGCGACTACGTGACGATGAAGCTGTTCGAGGAATTGCTCGCCGACGAGGAGGGCCACATCGACTTTCTCGAGACGCAACTCGACCTGCTTGCCTCGATCGGCGAGGAGAAATACGGCCAGCTCAACGCCGCATCGGCGGACGAGGCGGAGTAAGGGCATGCGGGAATGCGGCGCCTGCTAGAATTCGTGCGCCGCTCGCGGCGGGCCGATGGCTCGCCGTCCCTTCCAAAGACGTCAGCCGGATTGGCGCGTCGGCACTATGTCATGCTCGTGTTGGCACTCACCTCTTCGGCGATGGCGGGTGATATTCAGCCAGCCGGCCTCGCCGTCACGCGCACCGACCTCAATGCGAAGGATCAGGCGCGCGTCATCGCCGTCACCAGGCCGACCACGGATTTTTCCAGGCCAGAGCAGTTCGAACTGATGCAAGGTGGCGCCGGCACGTCCCGAAAGGACGTCAGCCGCGATTCCTTCTCGCAATCCTCGGCCAACATCACCTTCGAGGAAGAGGGCGACTTCAAGCTCGGCAATGCCCTTTTCCGCAAGAATTGGGTCTCGTCGCCATCCTCGACGCAGGCTTCGGACGGGCTCGGCCCGCTGTTCAACGAACGCGCCTGCCAGAACTGCCATCTGAAGGATGGCCGCGGCCGCCCGCCGCAAGGCGACGCCGGCACCACGTCGATGTTCCTTCGGCTGGCCCGCGACGCCAGCAGCGCGCAAGAGAGGGAGGCGCTTGCCGACCACGAGGTGCCTAACTTCCCCGACCCGGTCTATGGCAGGCAATTGCAGGAGCTCGCCGTGCCCGGCCTGCCCGGTGAAGGCAGGATGCACATCGACTATCAGGAACGTAAGGTGGAGCTGACGGACGGCACAGTGATCTCCTTGCGCAAACCGAGCTATTCGGTTGACGGCCTTGGCTACGGGCCGCTTGACCCACGCACCACGCTGTCGCCGCGCCTGACGCCGCCGATGATCGGCCTGGGCCTGATCGAACAGATCGCGCCGGCTGATATTCTCGCCCACGCCGATCCGGACGACAGGGACGGCGACGGCATTTCCGGCAGGCCGAACATCGTGCGCGATGGCTTGAGCGGGGAACTGACGCTCGGCCGCTTCGGCTGGAAGGCGCAGACCGCGTCGATCCGCCAGCAGGCAGCGGATGCCTTTGCCGGCGACATCGGCATCTCGACGCCCGAAGAGCCGAAGCATTGGGGCGATTGCACTGCTGCGGAGGCAAAATGCCTCGCCATGCCGAACGGCGTGCAGCAGCGTCTTGGCCCGGTCGAGGCGCCGCCGCCGGTGATGGATCTCGTCACCTTCTATTCGCAGAACCTGGCCGTGCCGGCGCGCCGGGATCTCGACGCCCCACAAGTTCTCAAAGGCAAGAAGGTCTTCTATGAGATGGGCTGCATTGCCTGCCACACATCGAAATTTGTCACGCGCCGCGACACGCCCAACAAAGCGCAGGCCTTCCAGCTGATCTGGCCCTATTCCGACTTCCTGCTGCACGACATGGGGCCAGATCTGGCCGATGGCCAGGCCGTGGGAGATGCGACGGGCAATGAATGGCGCACGCCGCCACTGTGGGGCATCGGCCTGACCGAGACGGTCAACGGCAATTCCTTCTTCCTGCATGACGGGCGCGCGCGCAGCCTGACCGAGGCGATCCTGTGGCATGGCGGCGAGGCACAGAAAGCGCGCGACCGCTTTGCCGCAGCCAATGCGGCCGACCGCAATGCGCTGCTCAAATTCCTGGAGTCACTGTGATGTTCAAGCGTTCTGCATTGTTTCTCGTTCTTCCGCTGGCTCTGCTGGGCGTTGTCCCTGCGTCGGCGGCGGTCAAAGCCTCCGATATCATCCAGCGCGCGATCGATGGCTTCGTCCGCCCGGCCTATGCCGGCCTGCATCAGCATGCGGAAGCCTTGACGAAAGCGATGCACAAGCTCTGCGAAGCGCCCTCGC
Organism: Mesorhizobium sp. M0227; assembly: GCF_040321855.1. NCBI lineage: Bacteria > Pseudomonadati > Pseudomonadota > Alphaproteobacteria > Hyphomicrobiales > Phyllobacteriaceae > Mesorhizobium > Mesorhizobium sp. M0227. The sequence continues at coordinate 38,672 of NZ_JAMYSJ010000016.1, forward strand.
AAGGAGAACTCGATGCCGCACGCGCCGAATTCTCCGCCACCGTCTATGCCTGGTCGTCAGCCGAAATCATCGGCTTCGGACCGATCAAGGAGAACAACCGGCTGGAACGCATGCTGTTCTGGCCGGATCGCAAGAGCATCGGCCTGAAACAGGTACAGGCGGCGCTGTCCGCCAAGGATCCGACCGCGACCGATCCGGCACAACTGGCCGGCAAGAGCGTTGCCATGCAGGGGCTGGGCGCGCTCGAATTCGTTCTTTACGGCGACGGCGCCGATGCACTTGCCGGCAAGGATGATCCCTACCGCTGCGCTTATGGCACTGCTGTTGCCGGCAACATCGAAACCATGGCCGGCGAGGTCAGCGCCGCCTGGAACAAGCCGGGCGGCTTTGCCGCCCTTTGGGCCAATCCGGGGCCGCAGAACCCGCTCTACCGCGACGGCAATGAAGCGGTGACCGAACTGGTCGGCGTCTTCATCAATGAGCTGGAAATGGTCCGCGACGTGCGCCTGAAAGGGTTTTTCGGTGGCAAGCCGGATGCGGACAAGCCGAAACAGGCAATCTACTGGCGCTCGCAAAACACCACCGCGTCACTGGCCGGCAATCTCTCCGGCATCGATACGCTGTTCCAGGCCTCGAAACTTGGTGACGCTCTGCCGGCCGATGCGCGCTGGATGGCCGAATCGATCCATATCCAGCTGGTCAACGGTGTCGCCACCGCCAAGGCGGTCAGTGGTCCAATCGACAAGACGCTTGCCGATCCGGCGCTGCGCGACAAGCTCGATCATTTCGCGCTGATCACCTCCAGCCTGTCGACCTTGATCGGCACCAGGTTGACCGCCGAATTCGGCCTGACCGCAGGCTTCTCGTCGCTGGATGGGGACTGAGCATGACCTTGAGATTGGCCGAAACGCCCATAGCTTCGTCATCCTGGGGCGAAGCAAGGAGCGAAGCGACGCAGCGCAGACCCCGGGATCCATGCCGCGACTTCAAAGCGCTGCCGCGGTCCAGAATTTTGCTCCGTTGCACCCGACGGTCAAGGTCACGGCATGGATCCTCGGGTCTCCGCGACGGAGCTTCGCTCCTGCTCCGCCCGTGGATGACGAAGTTCCGGAGGCTTCGGCCAACTTCCAATGTCTGCGATGGATTATTCCAAGAATCGGTAGGTGCCAAGCGTCAGCTCCGATCCGTAATAATCACCGTGTCCTGGAGCGAGCCAGTGCAGGGGAGGATAGTCTCTTGAAAACCTCCCTCATCGATCGCCGCGATTTCCTGAGGGCTGCGGGTATCGGCTTTGTCGCGGCAATGGCGCCGTCGGCCTGGGCAACGACGCTTGCGGCCGACGCCGTCTTCGCCACCGCTTTCGTCAAACGCGACGGCAGCTTTGGCGCTGCCGTCCTGTCCGAGGCCGGCAAGGTCCTGCATGCGATCGACCTGCCCGATCGCGGCCACGATGTCACCTTCGATCCCATATCGAAACGCTCGGTGGTCTTCGCGCGTCAGCCCGGCACCTTCGCCGTGGTTTTCGATCACTCGGGCCGTGACGCGCCGCTGACCATCGCCAGCATCGCCGGCCGGCATTTCTTCGGCCATGGCGTGTTCTCGCCCGACGGGGCGCTGCTTTATGCCACCGAAAACGACTTCGAGAATGCTGCCGGCGTCGTCGGCGTCTACGACGCGCGGGCGAAATTCAGCCGCATCAGTGAGTTCCCGACCTATGGCATGGGTCCGCACGAGCTTCTGCTCCTGGGCGATGGCAGGACGATTGCGGTTGCAAATGGCGGCATCGAGACTCATCCGGACTACGGCCGCGCCGAGCTCAACATCGCCACCATGAAGCCGTCCTATGTGCTGATCGACCGCGTCACCGGCTATGTCATCGAGAAACACGAATTGCCGGCCGCACTGCATCAGCTGTCGATCCGCCACATGGACACCGATCCGTCCGGAACCGTCTGGTTCGGCTGCCAGTACCGGGGACCGGGCAGCGATCGTCCATTGCTGGTCGGTCGCGCCGCGCGCGGCAAGGATCTGCAGTTGCTCGACATGCCGCAGGACGTTTTGTCCGGCTTCCGCAACTACATAGGCTCGGTCGCGGCCAATCGGGCTGCCGGAACCGTCGCCGTTTCCTCGCCGGAAGGCAACTCGCTTGTCGTGATCGATGCGGCCAGCGGCCGGGTCGTTGCGAACAGCGCGTTGGTCGAGGTCTGCGGCGTGGCGCCCGATGGAACCGGCTTCATGGCCACCACCGGCGCCGGCGAGATCGTCGAGGGCAGCGGCGCGACACGCTCCGAACCGGACTATGTCTGGGACAACCACATGCTGCGCATCGAACAGGCCGCATAGTCTACCAGCGAAGCCGTTTAACGAATTATGCACTATCCCCTTGCGGTGGCGGGCCGTGGCGGGCACAGGGAATTGTTTTTCGAACCGGTTGCCTCATGAAATTGCTTGCCATCGACTGTGCCGCCAACCTCTGCGCCGCTAGCGTCTATGACGCGACGGCGAAGCAGGAGCTTGGCCGCTCGGTGCTCGATCTCGGCAAGGGCCATGCCGAGCACCTGATGGCGGTCACGGCCGAAGCGCTGGAGGCAAGCGCAACCGACTATGCGGGTCTTGGCGCCATTGCCGTCTCCGTCGGCCCAGGTTCCTTCACCGGTCTGCGGGTCGGCGTCTCGACCGCGCGTGGCCTGGCGCTGGCGCTGAAGATACCGGCAATCGGGGTGACGACACTGGAGGCGCTGGCCGCCGAAGCAGCAGCGGTATTTCCCGGTCGCGCCGTGCTGGCGGCGCTCGATGCCGGCCGTGAAGAGATCCACGCGGCCTTTTACGACAAAAGGTTAGCCTTGACTTACGGTCCGGCCGCGGCCACGCTGGCTGACGTGGTGGCCATGGCGAAGGAAACGTCTCCGGTGCTTGCCGGCACCGCGGCAGCGCTCATCAGCGCATCGGCCGGGCGCGAATTTGATGTCGGCCCTCGGACATCCACCGCCGACATTGTCACCTACGCCCGCCTGGCTGCCGCCAAGGGCGCAGGCGAACGGCCGAAACCACTCTATATGCGCGGCGCCGACGCCAAGCCGCAGGCTGGCTTTATTCTATCAAGGCAAGAAAGATAAATGCGCATACCTTTTCTCCAACCACGCCGCCGGGACTACGCGCTCGAGCCGCTGAGGATCGCCGACAGTCCGGCGGTCTCGCTGCTGCATCGCGAGGACTTTGTCCGCCCCTGGACCGATGGCGAATTCGCCGCGTTGCTCGAACAGGACACCGTGTTCGGCTATGCCGCGCGCGAAACCGGACAGGGCTCCAAGCCGCCCGTCGGCTTCGTGCTGGCGAGGCTTGCGGCAGGCGAGGGCGAGATCCTGACCGTCGCGGTGGCGCGATCGCATCGTCGCCAGGGGTTGGGCTGGCAATTGATGGACGCGGTGTTGCGCGAACTGCACGCGCAGCGCGCCGAAGCGCTGTTCCTCGAGGTCGACGAGACCAATGTCGCGGCGATCGCGCTTTATCGTCGGCTGGGCTTCCGTGAGGTCGGCAAGCGGCCGAATTACTACAGATCGGCCGAACACGGACCCACCGGCGCGCTTGTCATGCGCCGCGATCTTCGCTAGCGAGACGGCCGGATGGGGCGATGATCAAGAAAATCAGGATTCTCCTGGCGCTGGGCCTCGTTGTCGCCGGTTCGCTGGTCCTCGTGCCGTTACAGATCCTGTCGATGAAGACTGGCTGGTGGCCGGAAACCTTCATCCTCAAGGTCTGGCACAGGCTGATCGTCAGGGCGCTCGGCATGCGCATCCATGTCAAGGGAGCGCTGTCCGACAAGCGCCCGCTGCTGGTTTCGTCCAATCACATCTCCTGGACCGACATCATGGTGCTCGGCTCTTTTGCCGACGTAAAGTTCATCGCCAGGGCGGATATGGAAGGCTGGCCGCTGATCGGCATGCTGTCGAAGCTGCAGCGCACCGTGTTCATCGAGCGCGAGCGCAAGCGATCGTCGGGCGACCAGGCAAGCGAGATTGCCAGCCGCATGGCCAAGGGCGATGCGATGGTGCTGTTTGCCGAGGGCTCGACCGGCGACGGCAATATGGTCCTGCCGTTCAAGAGCACGCTGTTCGGCGCCGCCTCGATGGCGATTTCCGAAGGCGCGGCGGAACAGGTGTTCATCCAGCCGGTGGCGATCGCCTATACGCGTCTGCACGGCGTGCCGCTCGGCCGCCGGCATCGCCCGCTTGCCGCCTGGATCGGCGATGAGGATTTGATGCCGCATCTCAAGGTATTGCTCGCTGAGGGCGCGCTCGACGTCGAGGTGCATTTCGGCGAGGCAATCGCCTTTTCCAAGGGTTCGAACCGCAAGGAGACGTCGAAACTGATGGAAAGCCAGGTGCGTGAGATGATGCAGGCGGCGCTTGCCGACCCGCGGCCGAGCCGGTAGCTCCGGCCTTGCTGGCGCGGGCCGAGAATCGTCTGTTTTTTGTCACGGAAAGGCGTTAGAAGCCGCCTTATGGACTTGAACACGATAGAAAGCGACGACATCGGCACTACGGCTGGACAGCCGGCGGTGCTTCCCGCGGCAGCGAGAAAAGTCTTCATCAAGACCTATGGCTGCCAGATGAATGTCTATGATTCACAGCGTATGGCCGATGCGCTGGCTGCCGACGGCTATTCCGCGACCGATGCCATTGGCGAGGCCGACTTGGTGTTGCTGAACACCTGTCATATCAGGGAGAAGGCGGCCGAAAAGGTCTATTCCGAGCTCGGCCGTATCCGCGACATGAAAGCCGAGCGTGCCCTGGCCGGCCGTGAGATGCTGGTCGGCGTCGCCGGCTGCGTGGCGCAGGCCGAAGGCGCCGAGATCATCCGCCGTTCGCCTGCCGTCGACCTGGTCATCGGTCCGCAGACCTATCACCGGCTCCCGGACGTGCTGGCGCGGGTGCGCGGCGGCGAAAAGATCGTCGAGACCGACTACGCCATCGAGGACAAGTTCGAGCATCTGCCGCAGCCCAAGCGCGCCGAGGTCATCAAGCGCGGCGTCACCGCCTTCCTCACCGTGCAGGAAGGCTGCGACAAGTTCTGCACATTCTGCGTTGTGCCCTACACAAGGGGCTCCGAAGTCTCCCGGCCGGTGGCGCAGATTGTCGCGGAGGCTGAGCGCCTGGCTGAAGCCGGCGTGCGCGAAGTGACGCTGCTTGGCCAGAACGTCAATGCCTGGCATGGCCGGGGCGAAGCCAAAGGGGGCAAGACCGAGGAGTGGGGCCTTGGCCGCCTGCTGTTCAGGCTGGCCGAAATCCCCGGGCTGGCGCGTCTGCGCTACACCACCAGCCACCCGCGCGACATGGATGACGAACTGATCGCGGCCCATCGCGATCTGCCGACGTTGATGCCCTATCTGCATCTGCCGGTGCAATCCGGCTCCGACCGCATCCTCAAGGCGATGAATCGCCGGCACACGGCGAGGGATTATCTGGCGCTGCTCGACCGTATCCGTACCGCGCGGCCTGACATCGCGCTCTCCGGCGACTTCATCGTCGGCTTCCCCGGCGAGACCGAGGCGGATTTCGAGGCGACCATGGAGTTGGTGCGTCAGGTGAATTACGCCTCGGCCTTCTCGTTCAAATATTCGCCGCGCCCCGGCACGCCGGGCGCCGAAATGTCCGATCATGTGTCGGAAACGGTCAAGGACGAGCGCTTGCAGCGGCTGCAGGCTCTGCTTGTGAAGCAGCAGCAGGATTTCGGCTTGAGCCTCGTCGGCACCACCATCGACACGCTGATCGAGAAGCCCGGCCGTCAGGCCGGCCAGAAGGTTGGCCGCTCACCTTGGCTGCAGCCGGTTATTGTTGATGAAAAGGCCGGCGAAATCGGTGACATTATCCAGGTGCGAATCACGAAGACGGGCTACAATAGCCTGTTCGCCGAATTGGCCTGAGGGTCTCGGCAGATGAGGAGAGACGGTTGAGCGCAGCAGAGCTGAAGAACCTGCCCCCGGTACCGGCATCTGGGGCTTCTGACATGGCGCACATCGTTCTGACTTTCGACAACAACAAGCTTGCCAGCGCCCTTTATGGTCAGTTCGACGAAAACCTCGCCAGGCTGGAGCAGAAGCTTGGCGTCGACATCCGCTCACGCGGCAACCAGCTGACCATCAAGGGCTCAGCGTCGGCCGCCGAGCAGGCGCGCCGCGCCCTGGACAATCTCTACGGCATTCTCCAGAAGGGCGTCGATATCGGCCAGTCCGACGTCGACGGCGCCGTGCGCATGGCGATCGCCGCCGACGATCAGCTGACCCTGCCGACGCTGGAGCGCAAGGGCAAGGTTTCCGCCGCCCAGATCGCCACCCGCAAGAAGACGATCTATGCCCGTTCACTTAACCAGGATGCCTATATGCGGGCGCTGGAACGGTCGGAACTGGTGTTCGGCATCGGCCCGGCCGGCACCGGCAAGACCTATCTGGCGGTGGCGCATGCGGCGATGCTGCTCGAGCGCGGCATGGTCGAGCGCATCATTCTCTCGCGGCCTGCGGTCGAGGCCGGCGAACGGCTGGGCTTCCTGCCCGGCGACATGAAGGAGAAGGTCGATCCCTATCTGCGGCCGCTCTATGATGCGCTCTACGACATGATGCCCGCCGACAAGGTTGAGCGCGCCATTGCCGCCGAAGTGATCGAGATCGCGCCGCTCGCCTTCATGCGCGGCCGCACGCTGGCGCATGCCGCCGTCATCCTCGACGAGGCGCAGAACACCACGCCGATGCAGATGAAGATGTTCCTGACGCGTCTGGGCGAAAACTCGCGCATGATCGTCACCGGCGACCCGACCCAGATCGACCTTCCCTCGAACACCAAATCGGGCCTCGTCGAAGCCTTGCGGGTGCTGGACGGCGTGGCGGGCGCGGTCACCGTGCGCTTCAACGACGGCGATGTGGTCCGCCATCCGCTGGTGGCGGAAATCGTCAGGGCCTACGACCGGGACGCCAAGCTGGCGCGCGGCCTCGGCGCCGAGAATTGATGTTGACGATGCGGCTTCATGCCTGAGGACATAATATCCAGCGACGGGAATGTTCCCGTCGACATCGACATATCGGTTGAGGCGGGCAACTGGCCCGACGAGGTAAGCCTGACGCGGCTGGTCGATGGCGCCGTTAAGGCGGCTTTTGCCGAAACCGGCGTGGCGGGCCGTTCCGAACTCAGCCTCGTTTTTACCGACGACGCCCATATCCAGGTTCTCAACGCCGGCTGGCGCGGCAAGGACAAGCCGACCAACGTCTTGTCTTTTCCGGCTTTTCCGTTTGCGCAAGGCGGTCCGTTGCCGCCGATGCTGGGCGACATCGTGCTGGCCGCCGAAACGGTCGCCCATGAAGCGGCACTGGAAGACAAGCCGGTCGAGAACCATATCACCCATCTCGTCATCCACGGCCTGCTGCATTTGCTGGGCTACGATCACGAGACCGAGGCCGAGGCCGAGGCGATGGAAGCCGTCGAACGCGCGGCGCTTGCAAGGCTTGCCATTCCCGACCCCTACGCGTAACTACATCTGATCAATTGACCGGACGACGATGAACGACAAACCAGAGACTGCCGCCCGCCCCGACGCCGGCAGTGCGACCAAGGCTTCCGACACGTCGGAAGAGGGATCAAGTCCGAGTACCGTTACCTCTGGTGCTAACAGTACCTCTGGCGCTAGCAGTACCTCTGCTGCTGCCGGTGCTGGCAGCGCTGCCAGCGAGACGTTGCCTGCCGGTCCCTCCCTGTTCGACCGCGTTCTGGGCCTGTTCAAGCAACGCAACGGAACCAGCCTGCGTGAGGAAATTGCCGGCGCGCTAGCCGAGACGACGAGCGATGCCGGCGCCTTCTCGCCCGGCGAACGCGCCATGCTCAACAACATCCTGCGGCTGCGCGAAGTGCGCGTCGAGGACGTCATGGTACCGCGCGCCGACATTCAGGGGGTCGAAATCACGACGACGCTCGGCGATCTCCTGGGCACTTTCGAACAATCCGGCCATTCGCGCATGCCGGTCTATTCCGAGACGCTCGATGATCCGCGCGGCATGGTCCATATCCGTGACGTGCTGGCCCACATCACCAAGATCGCGCGCGTCAAGAAGGGCCGCACGACCAGGAAAACCCCCGCTGCCACGGTTCTCGATCTTGCCCAGGTCGACCTCGCACGCACCATTGGCGACCTCAATCTGATCCGCCCGGTGCTGTTCGTGCCGCCGTCGATGCTTGCCTCCGACCTGATGGGCCGCATGCAGACGACGCGCACCCAGATGGCGCTGGTCATCGACGAATATGGCGGCACCGACGGCCTCGCCTCGCTGGAAGACATCGTCGAGATGGTGGTCGGCGACATCGAGGACGAGCATGACGACGACGAGCCGATGATCACCCAGAGCGGCGACGGCGTGTTCATCGTCGACGGCAAGGCCGAGATCGACGACGTCGCCAAGATGATCGGCGGGGATTTCGCCGCCGGTGAACATGGCGAATATGTCGACACGATCGGCGGCATGATTTTCAACACGCTTGGCCGTGTTCCGGCCCGCGGCGAGGTGGTGCAGGCCATACCCGGCTTCGAGTTCCACGTCCTCGACGCCGATCCGCGCCGCGTCAAGCGCGTGCGCATCGTGCAGAGCCAGAAGGGTGAGCGCCGCCGGCGCGCCACCGCGCGCACCGAACAGGCGTAAGCATGATGCCGAAAAGTTGCAGACTTTTTGGATGAACATCATGCGGCAAAACCAGGGCTTAAGCATGATGCCGAAAAGTTGCAGACTTTTCGAATGAACATCATGCGGCAAAACCAGAATCCAGGCGCTTAGGGATGGCGGTCGAGGACCCCTTCAAGCATCCAAGTCTGGGGTCCGGTGTCTTCTACAAGGACCCTCATGCCGCGCTGGACTGGCTGGAAGCAGCCTTCGGCTTCGCGCGCAGCATGGTGGTCAGCGATGCCGAGGGAAAACTCGTCCATGCAGAGATGCGATTCGGCGACAGCTACATCATCGTCGATTCCGAATGGAGCGATTATGTTGCCAGCCCGGCTTCGGTCTTGGGCAAGAACACGCAGTCGATCTATGTCAGGCTGAAGCGCGGCCTGGATGCGCATTGCGAGAAGGCGCGGGCTGCCGAGGCTGATATAATCCAGGAGCCGGCGGATCAGTTCTACGGTGAGCGCCAGTATCGTGCACGCGACCCCGAGGGCCATGTCTGGACCTTCACGCAGACCATCCGTTCAGTTCCGCGCGAGGAGGCCGAGCGGCTGGGCGGCGTTCAAATCGAGGGTTGGCACCGGTAGGGCAGGGCCGAAGCTGTGCATCTCAGCCAGCCCATCCGCCGTTTGGAGCGCGGAGCGCAGCCTGTTAAATCTTGTGTCCTGATTCGCGACTCGGAAGTATGCATGGAGCGCCTCACCGGCCGGATAATTCTGCTTTGGGGTTGGCGGCGTGCGCTCGTGGCGTTTCTCGCAGGCGCTTTTGCCGTGCTTGGGCAGGCGCCTTACGATTTCTTCGCCGCCTGTTTCGTCTCGTTTCCGCTGCTGGTCTGGCTGCTCGACGGCGCCACCGGCGAAGCTTCCGGCAGCCTGTTCCAGCGCCTGCGGCCGGCTTTCGCCGTCGGTTGGTGGTTCGGTTTCGGCTATTTCCTCGCCGGCCTCTGGTGGATCGGCTCGGCGCTGCTGGTCGAGGCCGACAGTTTTGCCTGGGCGCTTCCCTTCGCGGTGGTCGGCATTCCTTTCATGCTCGCCTTTTTCTACGGCTTTGCGGCAATCGTTGCCCGGCTGCTGTGGAGCAACGACATTGGCCGCATCGCCGCCCTTGCCTTCGGCTTCGGCCTGGCGGAATGGCTGCGCGATTTCCTGTTCACCGGTTTTCCCTGGAATGCCGTCGGCTACGCGGCCATGCCCGTGCCGCTGCTGATGCAGAGCGTCTCGGTGACGGGCATGATCGGCATGAACGCGCTCGCGGTGTTCGTCTTCGCATTGCCGGCACTGCTGGCGGCACGTCGGCATCTGCGCCTCGGCGCGGCACTGTTTGTCGTGCTCGCCGCCGCCCATGTCGGCTTCGGCTATGTCAGGCTTGCCGCTCCCGAACCGCCAGCTTCACGCAGCCTGGATGTCCGCATCGTCCAGCCGGCCGTTGACCTGTCGGAAAAATGGGATGCCTCGGTGCGCGACCGCATCTTCGCGGTCCTGATGGGGCTCTCGGCCAAGGCGCCGGACCCAGGCCATCAAAAGCCGCAACTGATCTTGTGGCCCGAAACCTCGGTGCCGTTCCTCTTCACCGAGCGTCCGGACGCATTGACGGCGCTGGGGGACATGCTCGGACCCGGCCAGATGCTGATTGCCGGCGTCGTTCGCGAGGAAGGCGGTTCGGCCGCGAATGCCGACAGCCGTTACTACAACTCCGTGGTGGCGATCGACGACAAGGGTGAAATCGCTGACGCCGTCGACAAGGTTCACCTGGTGCCGTTCGGCGAATACCTGCCTTTCGCCGATCTGCTCCAGCGTTTCGGCATCGAGCAACTGGTTGCCGGGCCGATGAGTTTCGCGGCCGGCAATGAGCGCCACGCCATCACGCTGCCCGATGGCATCCGTGCGCTGCCATTTATCTGTTATGAGGTGATCTTTCCCGATCTTGTGGCAGTTGACGCTGCGTCAGCGCAGCTTATTGTGAACGTTACCAACGATGCGTGGTTCGGCGACACGCCGGGTCCGTATCAGCATTTCAGGCAGGCCCAGATCCGTGCGGTGGAAAATGGATTGCCATTGGTGCGTGCTGCCAACAACGGCATCTCGGCCGTCGTCGATCCGCGTGGGCGCATCGTCGATGCGCTTGCGATCGACGCACGCGGCGCCATCGACGCCCACATACCGATTTCCGGACAGGCGCTCATATCTCCCGGCCAACGGTGCATTAACGGAATGCTGATCATGTTGCTGTTTGCCGTTGGGGCAGCGCTGTTGAACGTAAGGCAAAGGCTACGGGTGAATTGACAGCCCACACATTAGAAACTCATACTGTAAGTGCCTGAAAATTTCTCGAAGCCGGTGGATCGTTCTGTTGGGGCAGTTGCCTCCGGCTTTGTTTGGGCAGGAAAAAAATAGAGAAAGCCGAAAAAATTCGGCGAGGAAAAAATGACAGAAGACAACAAGAAGAAACCGAATCCGATCGACATCCATGTTGGCAGTCGCATCCGGCTTCGCCGCAACATGCTGGGAATGAGCCAGGAAAAGCTGGGAGAAAACCTCGGCATCACATTTCAACAGATTCAGAAATATGAAAAAGGCACCAACCGCGTCGGCGCCAGCCGATTGCAGGCGATAGCGTCCATACTCGGCGTGCCTGTCGCCTTCTTTTTCGAGGATGCGCCCGGCCAGGAGCCCGTGGCGGGCCGCGGATTTGCCGAGGACGCGTCGATGGCTTTCGCCGTCGAATTCTGCGGCAGTCCCGAAGGACTCCAGCTCAACCGGGCCTTTGTCAAGATCGCGGACGCCAAGGTGCGCCGCAGGATCATAGACCTGGTCAAGTCCCTCTCCACCGACGATCCCGACTGATCGGCAATCACGCCAGGACTGGCGGCGTCTTGCCGCCGGTGGCACAAGATAACTGCATCGACATCATGCCAGAACCGAAGCACCGCTTGACGAGCGGCGCTTCGCCCCGCTAACACGTGGCGCGCCAAAATCGGCAGCCTGCCGATCGTTTTTCAAGAGGGGACACCCGTGACGCGGCAGAACTACTTCTTTACCTCGGAATCCGTTGCCGAGGGCCATCCCGACAAAGTCTGTGACCGGATTTCCGACGAGATCGTCGATCTGGTGTATCGCGAAGCCAAGAAGACCGGCATGGACCCGTGGAAAGTCCGTGTCGCCTGCGAGACGCTGGCCACCACCAACCGTGTCGTGATCGCCGGCGAAGTGCGTGTTCCCGACACGTTGCTCAAGCGGGACAAGGCCGGCAATATTCTCAAGGATGCCGCCGGGCATTCGGTCGTCAATCCGGCCAAGTTCAAATCGGTCGCCCGCAAGGCGATCCGCGAAATCGGCTACGAGCAGGCCGGCTTTCATTGGAAAACGGCGAAGATCGAGGTTCTGCTGCACGGCCAGTCGCCTGACATCGGCCAGGGCGTCGACAATGCCTCCGACCGTCAGGGCGAAGAGGGTGCCGGCGACCAGGGCATCATGTTCGGTTACGCCTGCCGCGAGACGCCGGATTTGATGCCGGCGCCGATCTACTACAGCCACAAGATCCTCGAACTGCTGGCTGCCGCTCGTCACGAAGGCAGCGGTGAAGCCGGCAAGCTCGGGCCGGATGCCAAGAGCCAGGTCACCGTTCGCTATGTCGACGGCAAGGCCGCCGAGGCGACGCAGATCGTGCTGTCCACGCAGCATCTCGATGCGAGCTGGGATTCGAAGAAGGTCCGCAAGGTCGTCGAACCCTATATCCGGGAGGCGCTGGGCGACCTCAAGATCGCCGACGATTGCATGTGGTACATCAATCCGACCGGCAAGTTCGTCATTGGCGGGCCGGACGGCGATGCCGGACTGACCGGCCGCAAGATCATCGTCGACACCTATGGTGGTGCCGCACCCCATGGCGGCGGCGCCTTCTCCGGCAAGGACACCACCAAGGTGGATCGTTCGGCGGCCTATGCGGCGCGCTACCTGGCCAAGAACGTCGTGGCGGCGAAACTCGCCGACCGCTGCACCATCCAGCTTTCCTACGCCATCGGCGTTGCTCAGCCGCTGTCGGTCTATGTTGACTTGCACGGTACCGGCAAGGTCGACGAGGCAAAGCTCGAGGACGCGTTGCGCACGGTAATGGATCTGTCGCCGTCGGGCATCCGCCGTCACCTCGATCTCAACAAACCGATCTACGCCAAGACGTCGTCCTACGGCCATTTCGGCCGCAAGGCCGGCCGTGATGGGTCTTTCTCCTGGGAAAAGACCGATCTCGCCAAGGCGCTCAAGGACGCGGTCGCCGCCTGACAGCGGCGCCGCAAAGTCCCGCCATGGATCCGAAGGACAGACCAAGCCGCGCGACCGAAGCCTTTTTCGGTCGCCGGCGCGGCAAGGCCATGCGTCCGCAGCAGGCGGCCGCGCTGGAGAGCGGCTTCGGTACATATCGGCTCGATCTGGCGGCCGAGCCGCCGGCTGATCTCAGCGCTTTGTTTGAGACGGATGTCCGCGCGGTTCGCCTCGAGATTGGCTTCGGCGGCGGCGAGCATCTCCTGCATCGTGCGACCGAGGCCCCAGCGATCGGCTTTATCGGCGTCGAGCCCTTCGTCAACGGCATGGCCAAGATGATGATGGCGGTGCGCGAGAAACCGCTCGCCAATTTGCGGGTTTATGACGACGACGCCACAAGGCTGCTCGACTGGCTGCCGCAAGCCTCGCTCGACGGCATCGATCTGCTCTATCCCGATCCCTGGCCGAAGAAGAAACACTGGAAGCGGCGCTTCGTCAGCCCGGTCAATCTCGAGCGGTTCGCGCGTGTGCTGAAGCCTGGTTCAAAATTCCGCTTTGCGTCCGACATCGACACCTATGTCAACTGGACCCTGCTGCATTGCCGCGCGCATGGCGCGTTCGCATGGCAGGCTTGCGAGGCGGCGGACTGGCACCGGCCCTATGAAGGCTGGCCGGGCACCCGTTACGAGGTCAAGGCCATTCGTGAGGGCCGGCGGCCGGCCTATCTTACCTTCATTCGGAAATAAGCTTGCAGTCTTAGAGCAATTCCAGGAAAAGTGTGAAACGGTTTTCCGTCCGGAATTGCGTCAAAGCTAGAAGCGGCGGCCGATGCGATCGAAGGCGGCAGGCTCGACGCCGAGGTTGCGCAGGTCGTCGGCGCGCGGCCTGCGACCGGCTTCCACGGCCCGTGAAGCGGCCACGGCGCTGCCGAATACGGTGAAGAAGTCGCCTATTGCAGAAAATATCTTGCGATTGCTCATGATCATGTCCTTTCGCGCACGTGTGACCCACGGCCACATTTGTGCAGCGCAACATAGGTAGGTGCGTTTCGGCGCCAATCCCATGGGGGTCGCCGCATAGGCGCCATGCACCCCATGCAACGCTGGCGCGGGCCGCCTCGATGGCGGCGTTGCCCGACCAGCATAGCGGGCTTGAAACACAGGCCATGATCGTTTATATCAGCCTCAAATTCTTGGTCGGTATGACGAAGAGTGGGTCCACCCGGTCCCGCTCTTTTTTATTACCTGCCGATAACCTAGTAGAACGACAGGGCTTCAATGACTGCAACGGCAAGCGAGGGCGACGATCGCATCATCCGCGAAAGCGGCATCGATGCGCGCATCGCGCTGATCGTCCAGCCGGTCCTGCGTGGCATCGGCTTCCGCCTCGTGCGGGTGCATCTGTCGGGCCAGAACGGGCTGACGCTGCAGATCATGGCCGAACGCGAGGACGGCACCATGACCGTCGAGGATTGCGAAGAGGTCAGCCGCGCGGTGTCGCCGGCGCTCGACGTCGACGATCCGATCGAAAAGGCCTATCATCTTGAAGTCTCGTCGCCCGGCATCGACCGGCCGCTGGTCCGCAAATCGGATTTCACGACCTGGACGGGTCATCTGGTGAAGATGGAAACATCGATCGTCGTTGCCGACCGCAAGCGCTTCAAGGGCAAGATCGCCGAAGCCGGCGAAGACGATGTGCTGATCGAGCGCGACAAGGCCGCCTATGGCGAGGAGCCGACGGTGCGCGTCCCCTATGATGCGATTGCCGATGTGCGCTTGATCCTGACAGACGATCTTATCCGCGATGCCCTGTCGAAGGACAACAGGGCGCGCAAGGAAGCCAAGAAACGCCGCGGCGAACCGGACGACGACGAGTCGGGTGCGGAAGCGGACGCCACGGAAGAACACGAACAGGAACTATGATTGAGCTGCCGGGCGCAAAGGTCCGGCAAACAGGCTCGGGAGAAAAACGATGGTTGTAAGCGCCAACAGACTTGAATTGCTGCAGATCGCCGACGCGGTCGCGCGTGAAAAGTCGATCGACAAGTCGATCGTCATCGCCGCCATGGCCGATGCGATCCAGAAGGCGGCGCGCTCGCGTTACGGTCAGGAGACCAACATCCGCGCCGACATCAACCCGAACACCGGTGAGATGAAGCTGCAGCGGCTGATGGAAGTCGTCGAGAAGGTCGATGACTACGCCACGCAGATCGCCATTTCCTCGGCGCGCGAGCGCAATCCCGACGCTCAGCTCGGCGACTTCATCGCTGAACAGCTGCCGCCCATGGATTTCGGCCGCATCGCCGCCCAGTCGGCCAAGCAGGTCATCGTGCAGAAGGTCCGCGAGGCCGAACGCGACCGCCAGTATGACGAGTACAAGGACCGCATCGGCGAGATCGTCAACGGTACCGTCAAGCGCGTCGAATACGGCAACGTCATCGTCGATCTCGGCCGCGGCGAAGCGATCATCCGCCGCGATGAGCTGATCCCGCGCGAGAACTACAAATATGGCGACCGCGTCCGCGCCTATGTCTACGATGTGCGCCGCGAGCAGCGCGGCCCGCAGATCTTCCTGTCGCGTACTCATCCGCAGTTCATGGCCAAGCTGTTCACCATGGAAGTGCCGGAAATCTATGACGGCATCATCGAGATCAAGTCGGTCGCCCGCGACCCAGGTTCGCGCGCCAAGATCGCCGTCATCTCGCGCGACAGCTCGATCGATCCGGTCGGCGCCTGCGTCGGCATGCGCGGCAGCCGCGTCCAGGCCGTCGTCGGCGAATTGCAGGGCGAGAAGATCGACATCATTCCGTGGTCGCCTTCGGCGGCGTCCTTCATCGTCAACGCGCTGCAGCCGGCGGAAGTCGCCAAGGTCGTGCTCGACGAGGATGCCGAACGCATCGAAGTCGTGGTTCCCGACGACCAGCTGTCGCTGGCCATCGGCCGCCGCGGCCAGAACGTGCGCCTGGCTTCGCAGCTGACCGGTTGGGATATCGACATCCTGACCGAGGCCGAAGAATCCGAGCGCCGCCAGAAGGAATTCGTCGAGCGTTCGTCGCTGTTCATGGAAGCCCTCGACGTCGACGAGATGGTCGGCCAGGTGCTGGCCTCCGAAGGCTTCACCAGCGTCGAGGAAGTCGCTTATGTCGATTCCGGCGAGATCGCCTCGATCGACGGTTTCGACGAGGACACCGCTTCGGAAATCCAGACCCGCGCTCGCGAATATCTGGAGAAGATCGAGGCCGAGCACGATGACAAGCGCAAGGCGCTTGGTGTTTCGGACGAATTGCGCGAAATCCCCGGCGTCACCACCGCCATGATGGTGACGCTTGGCGAGGACGGCGTGAAGACGATCGAGGATTTCGCCGGCTATGCCGCCGACGACCTGACCGGCTGGAAGGAACGCAAGGACGGTGAGACCAAGGTCTATCCGGGCGTGCTGGCCAATCATGGCGTGACCCGCGCAGACGCCGAACAAATGGTTCTGGCCGCCCGCCTCAAGGCCGGCTGGATCACCGAAGACGAGCTTGCAGCCGAAGAAGTCTCGGCTGACGAAGCCGTTGGTGCGTGAGGTGAAACCGCATCGCACCGAACCCGCCCTTGGACGAGATGAACGATCGCACCTGCATCGTTACGCGCAAACAAGCCGAACCGGATGATCTGATCCGGTTTGTCGTCGGCCCGGATTCGGCCGTCGTTCCCGACATTAAGAGAAATCTGCCCGGCCGCGGTTGCTGGGTGAGCGCCGACCGCCTACATATCGACAAGGCTGCGGCGAAGAACCTCTTTGCCCGCGCCTTCAAGGCACAGGTGGTCGTGCCGCCCGATCTTGGCGGCATGATCGACGGGCTACTTTCCAGGCACGCTCTGGGCATGCTTGGTCTTGCCCGCAAGGCAGGCGCAATTTCGCTGGGTGCCACCAAGGTCGAAAGTGCTGTCCGCGGTGGATTGGCGCTTTTCGTGCTCCACGCGACCGAGGCGTCCGACGACGGCGTGCGCAAGATCAGCCAGGCGCGACGGGCGACAGTCCATCTCGGCGGGCCCGCTATCCTTGCCTACAAACTTTTCTCCGAGGCCGAGTTGAGCTTGGCATTGGGGGGTACAAATGTGATACATGCTGCCGTTCTCGCGGGAGACGCGGGCAGGGCGGTCCAGAAGCGCATGGTTGCGCTCGACCGGTATCGGGGCGGTTCCCCGGACGATCTGGCAATGCTTGCGGCTGTTGCTGACGAAGATGATGCCGCAGAGGATATGGAATGAGCGATACGAAATCGGGTGACGACAATACGCTGAGTGTGACGCCGAAGAAGACCTTGACGCTGAAGCGCCCCGGTATGGAACAGGGCACTGTGCGCCAGAACTTCTCGCACGGCCGCACCAAGCAGGTCGTCGTCGAAACCAAGAAGCGCAAGTTCTCGATGCCCGGCGACAAGCCGGAGCCTGTTGCCGCCCCCGTCTTCACACCGAAGCCGGCGGTCGTGGCCGCACCCGTCGTCGTGCCGGAAGCACCGAAGGCGCCACCACCGCCGCCGGCCCCGGTCGAACGCAGCGGTATGGTGCTGAACGAACTGTCGCGCAGTGAAATGGAAGCACGCCGCAGGGCGCTCGAGGGCTCGAAGGTTCGCGAGGTCGAGGACCGCCAGCGCGCCGCCGAGGATGCCAAGCGTCGCGCCGAGGACGAAGAGCGCCGCAAGCGCGAACGCGATGAATCCGCACGCCGCCAGGCCGAGGAAGAGGCGCGGTTGCAGACCGAGGCAGAATCCCGCCGTCGGGCTGAGGAAGAGGCCCGTCGACGCGCGCCATTGGCCGCCGAACTGGCAACAGTCGATGACGAGGAAGTGGCCAAGCCGAAACGTGTTGGTGCCGGCGCACCGGTGCGCCGTCCGGTCACGCCCGAAGTGGCGCGTCCGGCCAAGCCGACCAAGGCCGAGGAAGACCGCCGCCGCGGCAAGCTGACGCTGAATTCAGCATTGTCCGACGAAGACGCGCGAGCCCGGTCGCTGTCGTCGATGCGTCGCCGCCAGGAAAAATTCAAGCGCGCGATGCACAATGAGCCGCGCGAGAAAGTCATGCGCGAAGTGATCCTGCCAGAGACCATCACCATCCAGGAACTGGCGCAACGCATGTCCGAGCGCGCGGTCGACCTGGTCAAGTTCTTCATGAAGCAGGGCCAGATCCTGAAGCCGGGCGACGTCATCGACGCCGACACGGCCGAGCTGGTTGCCACCGAATTCGGCCACACGGTCCGCCGCGTCGCCGAGTCCGACATCGAGGAAGGCCTGTTCAACATCGCCGACAGTGCCGAGGACCTGGTTTCGCGTCCGCCGGTCGTGACGATCATGGGTCACGTCGATCACGGCAAGACCTCGCTGCTCGACGCGATCCGCAACGCCAATGTCGTCTCCGGCGAAGCCGGCGGCATCACCCAGCACATCGGCGCCTACCAGGTCGAGAAGAACGGTCACAAGATCACCTTCATCGACACGCCCGGCCACGCCGCCTTCACAGCGATGCGTGCTCGTGGCGCCCAGGCGACCGACATTGCCATCCTGGTGGTTGCGGCCGACGACAGCGTCATGCCGCAGACGATCGAATCGATCAGCCATGCCAAGGCGGCCGGCGTTCCGATCATCGTGGCGATCAACAAGATCGACAAGCATGATGCCGATCCGCAGAAAGTGCGCTCGGAGCTGCTGCGCCACGAGGTTTTCGTCGAATCCATGGGGGGTGAAGTTCTGGACGTCGAAGTGTCGGCGACCAAGGGCACCAATCTCGACAAACTGCTCGAGGCGATCCTGCTGCAGGCCGAAATTCTTGACCTGAAGGCCAATCCGGATCGTACCGCCGAAGGCGTCGTCATCGAAGCCCAGCTCGACAAGGGCCGTGGCCCCGTCGCCACCGTGCTGGTGCAGACCGGCACGCTGATGCCGGGCGACATCCTGGTTGCCGGCAACGAATGGGGCCGGGTGCGTGCGCTGGTCAACGATCGTGGCACGCAGATCAAGGAAGCGTCGCCGGCGATGCCGGTGGAAGTGCTTGGCTTGCAGGGCACCCCGCAGGCCGGCGACCGCTTCGCCGTGGTCAACAACGAGGCCCGTGCCCGCGAGATCACCGAATACCGCCAGCGTCTGGCGCGCGAGAAGGCGGTTGCCAAGCATGCCGGCCAGCGCGGTTCGCTCGAGCAGATGATGTCGCAATTGCAGACAAGCGGGCTGAAGGAATTCCCGCTGGTCATCAAGGGCGACGTGCAGGGCTCGATCGAGGCGATCAACGCCGCGCTCGACAAGCTCGGCACCGACGAGGTGCGTGCGCGCATCGTCCATGCCGGTGCCGGCGCCATCACCGAAAGCGATGTGTCGCTGGCGGAGACTTCGGGTGCCGCGATCATCGGCTTCAACGTCCGCGCCAACGTCCAGGCACGTGCCGCCGCAGCGGCGGCTGGCATCGAGATCCGCTACTACTCGATCATCTACAACCTCGTGGATGACGTGAAGGCGGCTCTGTCGGGCCTGCTGTCGCCGGAGCGTCGCGAGACCTTCATTGGCAACGCGCAGATCCTCGAGATCTTCGACATCACCAAGGTCGGCAAGATCGCCGGCTGCCGTGTCACCGAAGGCAAGGTCGAACGCGGTGCGGGGGTGCGCCTGATCCGCGACAACGTCGTCATCCACGAAGGGACGCTGAAGACGCTGAAGCGCTTCAAGGACGAAGTTTCGGAAGTCCCCGGCGGCCAGGAGTGCGGCATGGCCTTCCAGAACTACGAGGACATGCGCGTCGGCGACGTCATCGAGTGCTTCCGCGTCGAGATGGTGACCCGGACACTCTGAGTTCGAGTGACTTGTCCATACCGGGCGGTGGCCGAGAGGCCGCCGCCCGAGGTCTATTGAGAACGACCCATATGAGACATGCGGCACGGTCCCATCCCGCGCCTCACGCTTTCAGGATAGAGAAAAATGCCCCGTCCAACCACATCCAGCCCATCCCAGCGCATGCTGCGCGTCGCCGAACAGGTGCGCCATGCGCTATCCGAAACCCTGCAGCGCGGCGAGATCATCGATCCGCTGATCGAGAGCACTGTGGTGTCGGTTTCGGAAGTGCGCATGTCGCCCGATTTGAAGGTCGCTACCGCTTTCGTCTCGCCGCTCGGCGCCAAGGATACCGATGCGGTGGTCGAGGCGCTGAACAAGCATGCGAAATTCGTCCGTGGCCGTGTCTCCGGCGCGCTGCGGCAGATGAAGTTCATGCCGGAGTTCCGCTTCAAGCTCGACACCTCCTTCGACAACTTTGCCAGGATCAACGACCTGTTGAAATCGCCGGAAGTGGCGCGCGATCTGGGTCCTGAGGACCAGGAAAACCCGCACCAGGGCAAAGACGACAACAAGGACACCGAATAGTGGCGCGCCGCGGCAAGAAGAAGGGCCGGCCGATCTCGGGCTGGCTGATCCTGGACAAGCCGGTCGGCATGGGCTCGACCGAAGCCGTCTCCAAGATCAAATGGCTGTTCCAGGCCGAAAAGGCCGGCCATGCCGGCACGCTCGACCCGCTGGCGTCCGGTATGCTGCCGATCGCGCTTGGCGAGGCCACCAAGACCGTTCCCTACGTGCAGGACGGCGCAAAGATCTACCGCTTCACCGTTGCCTGGGGGCAGGAGCGCTCCACCGATGACCTCGAAGGTCCGGTGACGAAAGAGTCCGACCTGCGCCCGTCGCAAGCCCAAGTGCTCGCCCTGCTGCCGAAATACACTGGCGTCATCATGCAGACGCCGCCGCAATTCTCGGCCATCAAGATCGCGGGCGAGCGTGCCTATGATCTGGCCCGCGACGGCGCGACAGTCGACATACCCGCGCGCGAGATCGAGATCGGCCGTCTGGACGTTGTCGAGCATGGCGCCGACCATACTGTTTTCGAGGTCGAATGCGGCAAGGGCACCTATGTGCGCGCGCTGGCCCGCGACATGGGCCGCGACATGGGCTGTTTCGGCCACATTTCCGAATTGCGCCGGGTGGAGGTCGAGCCGTTCACGGCGGAGGATTTCGTCACCATTGCCGAACTGGAAGCCGCCCGTTTCGGTGTCCAGGACGAAGACAGCACGACGGACGTCACGGACGCAACGGAAGCCGCTGACACGACAGAGGCTGTCGACAAGGTGGAAGTACCAATCGACTTCGACGCCATCGATGCGCTTCTGGTCGATACATCGGCCGCCCTTGACTGCCTGCCGCAGATCGCCATCAGCGACGATGCGGCGACCAAGGTCCGCCTCGGCAATCCAGTCATCATCCGCGGCCGTGATGCACCGGTGGTAGCCGAGGAAGCCTGCGCCACGGCGCGCGGCAAGCTGGTCGCCATCGGTGCCATCGAGCAAGGCATGTTCAAGCCCAAGCGGGTCTTTGCCGGGTGACTCCTGTCGTCTAATGTCGAGGCGAGGACTCGCACGAGGGGCATATGGCAAAGGCTGAGACCGTGAAGACGCGGGCACCAGTGAAAACGCGGCGGCCGCCGGTCGGTGCGTCGCCCGGCACGCTGATCGCCGATCCCTCGGCGCGGCGCAGCGAACTCAGGCTGACGCTGATCTCGCCCGAAAAATTCAAGACTATCGAAAATGCCAGCATCGACGACCTCAACACCCATTGCGACAAGTGGCCGGTTATCTGGCTCGATTGTACCGGCCTCGCCAACATCCCGCTGATCGAGGAGATCGGCCGCATTTTCAGCCTGCATCCGCTGGCGCTGGAGGACGTCGTCAACACCGGCCAGCGGCCGAAGGTCGACTTTTTCGAGGATCATGCCTTCGTCGTCGTCAGGATGATCGACGACGTCGCCTCGCACCGCTATGAGCAGATCGCCGTCTTCTTCGGCAATAATTTCGTCGTCACCTTCCAGGAGCGTGAAGGCGATCCGTTCGATCCCGTGCGCAAGCGCATCGAAAGCTCAGCGCCCAACCGGTTGCGCGCGCGCGGTGCCGATTACCTCGCCTATGCGCTGATCGACGCCATCGTCGACAGCTACTTTCCGCCGATCGAGGCCGCCGGCGACATGGTCGACAGCATCGAGGACGAGATGCTGCATTCGCCGCACAAGCATCAGATGCGGCAGCTGCATGAATTGCGGCGCGACGCCAACGTGCTGAAAGGCGTGCTGTGGCCGATGCGCGATGCGCTGGCGACGCTGATCCGCAACGATGTGCCCTATGTGAAGGCCGAGACCAAGATCTTCCTCAACGACACGCTCGACCATGCGCTACGGTTGATCGAGCTGGTCGAAACCCAGCGCGACATGCTGACCGGCCTGATCGAGATGCACCTGTCGCTGAGCCAGGCGCGCACCAACGACGTCATCAGCTATCTCACCATCGTCTCGGTCATCTTCATGCCGCTCACCTTCCTGGTCGGCATCTGGGGCATGAATTTCGATCCGGAGTCTTCGCCCTGGAACATGCCGGAACTGAAGGCCTATTATGGCTATCCCTTGTCGCTGCTGTTCATGGCGCTTGTCGCGTTCGGGCTGATCGCCTTCTTCAAATGGAAGAAATGGCTTTGACAAGGCTAAAACCTGCCATTTTGGCCTGAAAAGCCGGCTTGTGAATTGGGCTGGTGTTTTCCGGGGAATTGCACTATATGCGCCGCAGCATAGCGCTATGACGTTTTGCTTGCACCGGCCCCTGCTGGACGACATCCCGGCTGAGGGCGACCCGTTTCCTCAAACAGATAAGGAAAAACACGATGTCGATTACTGCCGAGCGCAAACAGGAATTGATGGGTGAATTCGCAACCGCCAAGGGCGATACCGGGTCTCCGGAAGTCCAGGTGGCCATCCTTTCCGAGCGCATCAAGAACCTGACCGACCATTTCAAGGACCACAAGAAGGATAACCATTCCCGCCGTGGTCTGCTTGCTCTCGTCTCCCAGCGCCGCAGCCTGCTTGATTATCTCAAGCGCAAGGACGACGCGCGCTACCAGACGCTGATCGAGAAGCTCGGTCTGCGCCGTTGACGAATTGACCGGCGGGCTTTCGAAGGAGAGCCCGCCGGTCGCGCATTCTGCCAGTCGCATCGACTGGCCAGACCCGGTTTCGATCGTGCAGAGGGCACTCGAAACCGCCCATGGACGGTCATGGGGCAGGATTGCAGGACGCTCGCGCGCGCACCGCGCCGAAATCACCCGAGCTTCCCGTTGTCTTGCCCGTGGCTGCCCGAGAAAGGAAGCCAGGGAAAGGGCATCCGCGCACCGTGAAACGGCGCGGCCCTTTCCTCATATTAAGGACAAGACATGTTCAATCACCACAAAGTGGAAATCGAATGGGGCGGCCGTCCGCTCATCCTCGAAACCGGCAAGATCGCACGCCAGGCTGACGGCGCGGTGCTCGCCACCTACGGCGAGACCAAGGTTCTCGCCACCGTCGTTTCGATGAAGGAGCCGAAGCCCGGCCTCGATTTCTTCCCACTGACCGTCAACTACCAGGAAAAGACCTACGCCGCCGGCAAGATCCCGGGTGGCTATTTCAAGCGTGAAGGCCGTCCGAGCGAGAAGGAAACGCTGGTTTCCCGCCTCATCGACCGCCCGATCCGCCCGCTCTTCGCCTCCGGCTACAAGAACGACACCCAGATCGTCGTCACCGTCGTCCAGCACGATCTCGAGAACGATCCGGACATCCTGTCGATCGTTGCCACTTCGGCCGCCCTGACGCTCTCCGGCGTTCCCTTCATGGGCCCGATCGGCGGCGCTCGCGTCGGCTATATCAACGGCGAATATGTGCTCAACCCGCATGTCGACGAGATGCAGGAATCGAAGCTCGATCTGATCGTCGCCGGCACCACAGATGCCGTGCTGATGGTCGAGTCCGAAGCCAAGGAACTCGGCGAAGAGCTGATGCTCGGCGCGGTCATGTTCGGCCACAAGGGCTTCCAGCCGGTTATCGACGCCATCATCAAGCTGGCCGAAGTTGCCGCCAAGGAGCCGCGCGACTTCACCGCGCCGGACTATTCCGCGCTTGAAGCCGAGATGCTGAAGATCGTCGGCGACGAACTCAGCAATGCCTACAAGAACGTCGACAAGCAGAAGCGTTACGCCGCCGTCGACGCCGTCAAGGCGAAGGTCAAGGCAGCGTTTGCCCCGGCCGAAGGTGAAGACGCCAAATACACTTCCGAGCAGATCGGCAGCGTGTTCAAGGAACTCCAGGCCAAGGTCGTGCGCTGGAACATCCTGGACACCGGTTCGCGCATCGACGGTCGTGACCTGAGCACGGTTCGCAAGATCGTCTCCGAAGTCGGCGTTCTGCCGCGCACCCATGGTTCGGCGCTGTTCACCCGCGGCGAGACCCAGGCGCTGGTCGTTGCCACGCTCGGCACCGGCGAGGACGAGCAGTATGTCGATTCGCTGACCGGCATGTACAAGGAGAAGTTCCTCCTTCACTACAACTTCCCTCCCTATTCCGTCGGTGAGACCGGCCGCATGGGTTCGCCGGGTCGTCGCGAAATCGGCCATGGCAAGCTCGCCTGGCGCGCCATTCGCCCGATGCTGCCGAGCGCTGACCAGTTCCCCTACACGCTGCGCGTCGTCTCGGAGATCACCGAGTCCAACGGTTCGTCGTCGATGGCCACTGTCTGCGGCACCTCGCTGGCGCTGATGGATGCCGGCGTGCCGCTGGCCAAGCCCGTCGCCGGTATCGCCATGGGCCTGATCAAGGAAGGCGAGCGTTTCGCCGTTCTCTCCGACATCCTCGGTGACGAAGATCACCTCGGCGATATGGACTTCAAGGTCGCCGGCACCGCCAGCGGCATCACCTCGCTGCAGATGGATATCAAGATCGAAGGCATCACCGAGGAGATCATGAAGATCGCGCTGGACCAGGCCAAGGATGGCCGCCAGCACATCCTCGGCGAGATGGCGCATGCTCTGACCGGCGCGCGTTCGGAACTGGGTGAGTTCGCACCGCGCATCGAAGTGATGCACATCCCGACCGACAAGATCCGTGACGTGATCGGCTCGGGCGGCAAGGTCATCCGCGAGATCGTCGAAAAGACCGGCGCCAAGAT
Organism: Mesorhizobium sp. M0227; assembly: GCF_040321855.1. NCBI lineage: Bacteria > Pseudomonadati > Pseudomonadota > Alphaproteobacteria > Hyphomicrobiales > Phyllobacteriaceae > Mesorhizobium > Mesorhizobium sp. M0227. The sequence continues at coordinate 63,653 of NZ_JAMYSJ010000016.1, forward strand.
CAACATCGAGGACGACGGCACGGTCAAGATCGCTTCGTCCAACGCCAAGGAGATCGAGGCGGCGAAGAAGTGGATCCACACCATCGTCGCCGAGCCGGAAGTCGGCGAGATTTACGAAGGTACGGTCGTCAAGACCGCGGACTTCGGCGCTTTCGTCAACTTCTTCGGTCCGCGTGATGGCCTCGTCCACATCTCGCAGCTTGCCAACGACCGGGTCGCCAAGACCTCGGACGTGGTCAAGGAAGGCGATAAGGTCTGGGTCAAGCTGATGGGCTTCGACGAGCGCGGCAAGGTCCGCCTGTCGATGAAGGTCGTCGACCAGGCCACCGGCAAAGAACTCGCCCGCGACAAGAAGACCGAAGGCGAAGAAAACGCCGCCTGATTGGTCTGAGACCATGAATCGAAACGGGCGCGGCTTATGTCGCGCCCGTTTTCATTTTAGCTCCGTTTTCACTTTCAGATCGTCTAGACAGGTCGAGATCGAACAATGTCCGCCGAGCCGTTGAAGACGCTTTTCCATCCCTTTGAGGCCGAGGCTGTTGCTTTGCCGGTAAAGGGCGAGCGCGTGCTGTTTCTCGGCGCTGAGCCAGGATTTCGCCTGCCTGAAGGCTTCGAGGCGACGCTTCACCTCGTGCAAGGCTTCCGGCCGGATTTTCGTGCGTTGCAGGCCTCCGGCGTCACCGCGCAACCGGAAGGCGGCGGCTTCGATATGGCACTTGTGCTGGCCGGCCGGCATCGCGGCCTGAACGAGGTGCGCATCGCCGATGCGCTTGAGCGCGTGGCGCCTGGCGCCTTGGTCGTCATTGCCGGCGGCAAGGATGACGGCATTGCCAGCCTGCGCAAGCGCGTTGACGAACTTGTCCCCCTTGAGGGCCATCTGCCGAAATATCACGGCATCGCCTTCTGGTTACGCCGTCCCGCGGATCTCGCCGTCGCGGAAGAACTGCGCGCCGCCAATCCCGCTCTGCTGGTTGAAAACCGGTTCCGCACCGCGCCCGGCATGTTTTCCTTCGACCGGATCGATACCGGCTCCAAATTGCTGGTCGAGAACCTGCCCAATGATCTGCGGGGCAGCGTTGCCGATTTCTGCGCCGGCTGGGGGTATCTGGCTGCCGAGATCGCCGCCTGCTCCCCCGGCGTTCAGGCGCTCGACCTCTATGAGGCCGATTTCGCCTCGCTCGAAGCCGCAAAGCTCAATCTGACAGGGGTCACCCAGTCGATCGCCAGAAACTTCTTCTGGATCGATCTGCTGAAGGAACCGGTCGAGAAGCGTTACGACGCGATCGCCATGAACCCGCCCTTTCACCGCAGCCGGGCGGCCGAGCCGGAGATCGGCGCCGGCATGATCCGCGCGGCGGCCAAGGCCTTGAAACCAGGTGGGCGGCTGTTCATGGTCGCCAACCGCCAGCTTCCCTATGAGCCGATCCTGGCGGCCGCTTTTTCGAGCCATGCCGAACTCGCTCGCGACGGCATGTTCAAGGTGCTTGTCGCTCGTCGTTGAAGCATGATCCCGAAAAGTGGATACCGGTTTTCGGAAAAGGTCATGCTCAGACGAAAACAGACATCGCGTCGCACTCAATGCAGATTGGCGACGCGCCGGACCTCATCGGTGACATGCGCGTCGCCGATCCTGATCTTGAGGGGGGCGGGCCTGCCGTAAAGATAGCCTTGCACCACCTCGCAGCCGGCTGCCCTGAGCAGCGTCGCCTGGCTTTCGGTCTCGACGCCTTCGGCAATGATGCTGACCCCGAGCGCGCGCGAAAGCCCGACGATCGTCGAGACGACCGCGCCGGAGCTGGAGTCGGTGTCGAGGCGGCTGACGAAGGACCGGTCGATCTTCAGCTTGCCGAATGAGAAATCGATCAAGTAGCTCAAATTGGAATAGCCGGTACCGAAATCGTCGACGGCGACCGAGATGCCCATATCCGCAAGCTCCTTCAGGATGGCGGCGGCGCGGTCGCGGTCCTGCATCATCGCCGTCTCGGTCACTTCCAGCTCCAGCCGCGACGGCTTGATGCCGGTGCTCGTCATAGTGTCGCGCACGATGCCGACGAAGTCCTTGGTCATGAACTGGACGGGCGAGATGTTGACGGCGACGAAGCAATCATCGGGCAGATGCTGTGCGTCGCTGCAGGCTTTGCGCAGCACCCATTCGCCGATCGGGCCGATCATGCCGGTTTCCTCGGCGATCGGAATGAACTCCATCGGCGGGATCATGCCGCGTTCCGGATGCCGCCAGCGGATAAGCGCTTCATACCCGACGATGCGGCCGGTCGGGAGATCGAGCTGCGGCTGGTAATGAAGGTCGAAGTCACCACGCTCGAAGGCTATATGCAGTTCGGATTCGATCCATTGGCGATGGTCGGCGACCCTGCCCATTTCGGCATGGAAGACCGACCAGTTGCCGACGCCGCTGGCGCGCGCGTTCTGCAGCGCCAGATTGGAGCGGCGCAGGATGAGGACCGGATCGACGCCGTCCTTTGGCATCGCCACGATGCCGACCGACAGGCTGACCGATTGCAGGTGCGTACCGAGATCATAGGGCTCCATCATCTCGTCGATGAGCCTCTCGACGGTGCTTTCCAGCGATCCGGACACCTGATTGTCGGGCAGCAGGATCGCGAATTCACCGGCGCCGATGCGTCCGATCAGCGCGCGCGGCGGCACGCACGTCTTCAAGCGCTTGGTGAAGGCGCGGATCAACTCGTCGCCCTGGCTGTAGCCGATGGCGTCATTGATCTGCTTGAACCGGTCGATGTCGATATCGATGAGGAACATCGGCTCGCCGGTCCGGCTGGTCGCGCATGCCGCCTCGGCAATCTTGCCGACCATCGCCGGGCGTGCCACCAGGCCGGTCAGCTTGTCGAAATGGGTTTCCGTGAAGACGAAATCCGCCGATTCATCGACGCCGGCGAAGAAGGACATCGCGGCGACCGATGCCGCCAGTGCGCAAAGAGCGGCCATCACCGAGACCATCATGTCCGCGGAGATGCCGACAAAACCATCGCCGAGGCCGAGCTTCAAGCCCCAGAGCCCGAGGACGAAACTGCCGAGACCCGAACTCGCTATGGTGAGCAGTCGGAACACCGGTGTTCGCTTCGGGTTGCTGACGGCGAGCATTGAAAGTTCCCCTGAGTACGGGGCTTTCTAGCGGATATCTCCTTAAAATGAGTTTCCGCGAATGAATCCAATTTTACTGGACCGAAAGTATTTCTTGAGCGGATCAATACGCCTAGCGCTGAAACGGATTCAGTTGGCGCGCTTTAAGCTTCGTGTCTTCAATGTCGCCATTCCAAAACCGCCGCGCACCTTTGGGCGACAGGCGTTAGTCTCGTCCGCCGTCGGTCTGCTTCAATTCGTCGAGTGTCGGCATGGAAACGATGTGATAGCCGGAATCGACATAGTGGATCTCGCCGGTAACCCCGGAAGACAGATCCGACAACAGATAAAGTGCCGAGCCGCCGACCTCGTCGATGGTCACCGTGCGGCGCAGCGGCGAGTTTCGCTGCTGGTAGGAGAACATATGGCGCGCATCGGAAATACCGGCGCCGGCGAGCGTGCGCACGGGTCCAGCCGATATGCCGTTCACCCTGATGCCGCGCGGACCGTAATCGTTGGCGAGGTAGCGGACACTCGCCTCCAGCCCTGCCTTGGCGACGCCCATGACATTGTAGTTCGGCATGACGCGGACGGAGCCCGCATAGGTCAGCGTGATCATCGATCCGCCGTCCTGCATCAAGGTGGCTGCATGGCGGGCGACCTCGGTGAAGGAGTAGCAAGAGATCACCATGGTACGGACGAAATTGTCCCGGCTGGTGTCGGCGTAGAGGCCTTTCAACTCGTTCTTGTCGGAAAAGCCGATGGCGTGGACGATGAAATCCAGCCCGCCCCATTCCTTGCCCAGGGTCTCGAATGTGGCGGCGACCGAAGCGCTGTCCTCGACGTCGCACGGCACCACCAGCGAGGCGCCGAGCTTGTCGGCCAGCGGCTTGACCCGGCGTCCGAAGGCATCGCCCTGATAGGTGAAGGCGAGTTCCGCCCCATGTTCGGACAATTTCCGGGCAATTCCCCAAGCGATCGAATGATCGTTGGCGACACCCATGACAAGCCCGCGCTTGCCCTTCATCAATCCGTCCATGGCCGGCAAATCCTTATGCGGAATAGCGCTGGAAAACGAGCGTGGCGTTGGTGCCGCCGAAGCCGAACGAATTGGACAAGACAGTATCGATCCTGGCGTCGTCGATGCGCTTTCGCACGATCGGCATGCCCTCGAATTCGGGGTCGAGGGTCTCGATATGGGCGCTTTCGCCGATGAAGCCGCCCTGCATCATCAGGATCGAATAGATGGATTCCTGCACGCCGGCCGCGCCCAGCGAATGGCCGGTCAGCGACTTCGTCGAGGTGATATACGGCATCTCTGGGCCGAACACCTCGCGGATCGCTCCCATTTCCTTGGAATCTCCCACCGGCGTCGAGGTGCCATGGGTGTTGATGTAGTCGACCGGTGTGGAAACCGTGGCCAGCGCCTGGCGCATGCAGCGGACCGCGCCCTCGCCTGAAGGAGCAACCATGTCGTAGCCATCCGACGTCGCGCCATAGCCGACGATCTCGGCATAGATCTTGGCGCCGCGCGCCTTGGCATGCTCAAGCTCTTCCAGCACCAGCACCCCGGCGCCGCCAGCGATGACGAAGCCGTCGCGATTGGCGTCATAGGCGCGGGAAGCGGTCGATGCCTTGTCGTTGAATTTCGACGACATCGCGCCCATGGCGTCGAACAGGTCCGACATCGTCCAGTCGAGATCCTCGTGGCCGCCGGCAAAGATGATGTCCTGCTTGCCCCACTGGATCAATTCATAGCCATTGCCGATGCAGTGCGCTGAGGTCGAACAGGCCGACGAGATCGAGTAGTTGACGCCGTGGATCTTGAACCAGGTGGCAAGCGTCGCCGATGCGGTTGATGACATTGCCTTCGGCACCGCGAACGGACCGATGCGCTTGGGACTGCCATTCTTCAGCGTCGTTTCGGCAGCTTCGACGATGGTGCGGGTGGATGGTCCGCCCGATCCCATGACGATGCCGGTGCGTTCATTGGTGATGTCGCTCTCGCCGAGGCCCGCATCCGCGATGGCCTGATCCATGGCGACATGGTTCCAGGCAGCCCCCTGGCTCAGGAAGCGCATCGCACGGCGGTCGATCATGGCCGATGGATCGAGCGTCGGCGCTCCCCAGACCTGGCAACGGAAGCCGTGTTCGGCGAAGGAATCCGAGAAGCTGATGCCGGATCTGGCGTCATGCAGAGAGGTCTGCACCTCGTTGGCATTGTTGCCGATCGACGACACAACGCCGATGCCTGTGACTACGACACGTCTCATTCGCAACTCCTTCCAAGGATGCTGGCCAGAGAGCTGGCCAGGGATGCCGGTCAGCCAACCGCCGACTGCTTGGACAGACCGACTTTCAAATCCGTTGCCGCGTATATGGGTTCGCCATCCGCCTTCAGCCAGCCATCGGCGATGCCGAGCACCAGCCGGCCCCGCATCACGCGCTTGAAGTCGATGCCATATTCGACCTTCTTCACCGAGGGCGTGACCATGCCCTTGAATTTCACTTCACCGGTCGACAGCGCCATCCCCTTGCCGGGTTCGCCCAGCCAGCCAAGATAGAAGCCCGTCAATTGCCACATGGCGTCGAGGCCGAGGCACCCCGGCATGATCGGATTGCCGATGAAATGGCAGGCAAAGAACCACAGGTCCGGCTTGATGTCGAACTCCGCGCGGATGAAACCCTTCTCGAAGGCGCCGCCCGTCTCGCTGATCTCGGTGATGCGGTCGAACATCAGCATCGGCGGATAAGGAAGCTGGGCGTTGCCCGGTCCGAACAGTTCGCCGCGGGCGCAGGCCAGCAATTCGTCGTACTCGTAGCTGGATTTACCCGCCATCAATCTCATCCCATATCGTTCCGGGCTATCGGGTGCCCTTGTAGTTGGTTTCCTAACACAATCTGTTTCAGGCCGGAAACCGGCGTTTGCGCTTAGCCTGCTCGTCTGCCTGGGTCAATGCGCGCTATTGATCGCATTCGGACGACAGAATATATGTCCTGAGAGGTCCGGTTTCGGCAGACGTTCATTTTTTTGCCATTCTGGGCGTGTCTTGGGGCGGAACTGTGGGGTTCGACGAGAAGATGGACCTGGACGGCCGGAAGGAAAATGTCGCTGTGGACAAGCGGGTCCGTGAAGCCGGCCTGAGGCCGACGCGTCAGCGCATTGCGCTGGCCGATCTGCTTTTCGCCAAGGGCGACCGGCATCTGTCGGCCGAGGAACTGCACGAGGAGGCGGTTGCCGCCGGCGTGCCGGTGTCGCTGGCCACCGTCTACAATGCCCTTCACCAGTTTACCCAGGCGGGACTTTTGCGCATCCTCGCCGTCGAGGGCGCGAAAACCTATTTCGACACCAACACCTCCGACCACCACCATTTCTACATCGAAGGCGAAAACCGCATATTCGACATCGACAGCGGTCCGGTGACGGTTGCCAACCTGCCGGAGCCTCCGGAAGGGATGGAGATCGCCAATGTCGACATCGTGGTGAGGCTGCGCCCCAAACGCCGCGAATGACCGGCGAGGCCCCCTGACCGTGCCCGCGCTGTTGCTGCTCGCCGGGCACATGTGGGGCAATGCGATGGCGGTTGCTGATCTGGATCGCCCACATCGCCATCGACCGTGCGCTGGGCTATGGCCTGAAGCTGTCGACCGGCTTTCCGGACACCATCTCGGCCGCATCGGGACTAGATGACCACGCCTGATGCAGGCGGCCGGACCGCTCATGGCTCCGCTAGATATCGCCTCCCGACACCGGCATCGTGGAAACCGTCTCGAGCATTCGCTCCGTCGCGTCGAACAGTTCATGGGCGAGACCAAAAAGCCGGGGATATGGCGAGAACACCAAAATCGGGTTCAAGGCGCAGACCGTCACGCCGGCTGCTTGTTCGCTGACCACGAACTTGAACGGCGCTTCGGGCACGGCGCCAGGATCGGTCAGCAACAGGCGCGCCATGTATCGCGGGTGGAACCAAAGCAGTTGACGGAGCCGAATGGTGGAGATCCCGCCTTTCCTGAGCAGGGCCTGCGGATCGATCTCATGGATGATCCATAGCTCGGCAGCAGCGATGGCGTCGCGAAGCCGTTGCAGTGTCTCATCGAAACCATAGCTGGAGGAAACGACGATCTGGTGACGCGGAATGGTCGCCATCGAACTCGGATCGAGGGTCACGAGGTCAGTCATTGAGAAGCACTGTCCGTGGAAAGTCGAGTTCTGGCTGGGCGAAGTGATTGAGGATGTTGGAATAGAAGTTGAGTGCGACATGCGCGATCACCTCTGCCAGTTCCTCGTCGTCGAGCCCCGCGGCCCTGGCGGCGCCGAATGCCTGGTCGGTGACGGCTCCGCGGCTACGCGCCACATCCGCAGCCAACGCCAGCGTGGCCGCCACTCTGGCATCGCTTGAATCGCCCCTGCGATTTAGCTCCAATTCCGTATCGGAGATGCCGATCTTGGATCCGCGAAATGCGTGGGCCGAAACGCAGTATTCGCAGCGGTTCACCTCAGCAGTTATCAGGGCGATCTGCTCGCGCAATTTCGAACTGAGACGGCCGCTCTGCAGCGACTCGCGAAATTGCAGATAACCTTTGAGAGCGACCGGAGAGTTGGCCAGGACGCGATAGAGGTTCGGGACGCGTCCGAGCTGGCGTCGCGTTTCCGCCAGAAGCTTGCCGGCTTCCGTGTCGGAATCTTCGTTTATTGGCGATAGGCGAGACATCTAATCATTCTCCTTCCGGGTCAGCCGGCAACCGCCGTGCTTCGTCGGAATCCATATGACTCGACGAGGAGCATTTGGAAATGTCATAGTAGCTGTCTCTATGATATGAGTACGAAATGAAGCATCTTGCCATCGAACAGCTTCGCAGCTTCGTGCTTGTTGCCGACTGCGAGAGCTTCACCACCGCGGCCGATCTTCTCGGGACCACCCAGTCGGCGATCAGCCTGCGGGTCCGCAAGCTCGAGCAAGCGATGGAGCGGCGTCTCCTGGCGCGGACGCCGCGCGCGGTTTCGCTGACGCCCGAAGGCGCGCGGTTCCTTGCTTCGGCGCGGCAGGTCCTCGAGGCTCATGACCGGGCCGTGGCTACATTCGATGCTGGCACGCAAACCACCACGCTCCGGGCGGCCATCGGCGATCACGCCGCCGGTGCGCTTCTGGAGTCGGCGTTTGGGCGTCTGAGCCAAGTCTTTCCGGAATTGCTGCTGGAAGTGTCGGTGGGTCTCTCAGCCGAGATGCAGGCCCGCTACGACGCAGGCAAGGCCGATTTTGCCGTCGTGCGCATGGATATCAGCCGGCGCCAGGGCATCCCGCTCTACCGAGACCAGCTTGTCTGGTGTGCAAGGTCGCCTGACGTCTGGCGGTCGTCTGCCGCGTTGCCGCTGTTGGCATTGCCCGGATCCTGCACCGTCCGACTGGCAGCGGAACGCGCGCTCGATGGCAGCAATACCGCCTGGCGCCTCGCCTTCACCGGCGGTTCGGTGACCGCGTTGCAATCGGCCGCCAGCGCGGGCCTGGGAGTGGCGGCGATCGGGCAGAGCCAGGTACCGGCCGATTGCGTGATACTGAACCGGTCGCATGGATTGCCGGATTTGCCAGCCAGCCGGATTACGCTCCTGACACGGTTGAGCAACCCGCTGAGAGGCGCAATCGCTGCCGCTTTCGCAGCGGACGCGAGCGATCGGCGGCGTGAATGACAATGCTGCAATTGAGTTTGATGAAGCGGAGGCGCAAGCACCTTGTTGCCGTATCCGTGATTGCCGGCCTATTTCTGATCCCGAGTTCTTCCGAGCCTCGCGATGAAGTTGTCAGTCCTTGACCCGTTCGCCGGGATAGGCGCCCCAGACAACCGACTGGGCAAGCCAGCCGGTGTGGCCGTCGAACGTCATTTCGCACCACTGGCCGTCGCAGGATTTGATCGTACCCATGACGCCAGGTTCAATCATCGCGACCACTCTTGCGTCCTTGTCGGGACTGTTGAGAAGGTCGATCTGGGCGCCCTTGCCGCGCTGCCATGGTGCGACGATTGCCGTGCGTCGGCCGGAAAGCAGCGACTGGTTGATCCAGCCTTCCGAACCATCGGCATCGCGCACGCGGCGCCATGTGTCGAATTCCTGGATGATCTCCATCGGCAGGCCGGCCTTCATATACATCCAGTCGACCGAGTAGTTGGCCCCGGGACCGACGCGCGAGTTGACGCGGCCGGATTTCAGGCTGACGAAGCGCGGCAGCGGCAGGCCGCTCGGACCAAGCGTGACGACGCCCTGGGCAGGTGCTGCGGCACTCTGCGCGCCCGCAAGCGGAGAATAAAGCAGAGCGCCGAGAAATGCTGCGCTGAGGGTCAGGCGAAGCGACGCGAAACCAGACACTTTCATTCCTTTCGGCGCTTGCCCATCGGCCTCGGCGCCCCTTTTTCTTTGTCTTCGGCGGCACCGCTTGTTACAGGGAGTAATCGGCACCGCGACCGGCTTTCAGTTTCGCCGGTCTTGGTTAAAGAGGTCTCAACGAGATCGGGTTAGAAGCAATTCCAGCAAAAGTGTGAAGCGGTTTTGCGTTCGGAATTGCGGCAAGTACTCGAGAGGGAAACAATGGCAGGCAAAAAGAAGCCTCTCGTCGTCATCACGCGAAAGCTGCCCGACCCCGTCGAGACCCGCATGCGCGAGTTGTTCGACGCAAGGCTGAATGTCGAGGACCGGCCGATGACGCAGCCGGAACTGGTCGCGGCGGTCAAGGAGGCCGACGTGCTGGTGCCGACGGTAACCGACCAGATCGACGCCGCACTGATCGCCCAGGCCGGCGACAACCTCAAACTGATCGCGAATTTTGGCAATGGCGTCGACAAGATCGATGTCGCGGCCGCGGCCAAGAGGGGCATCACCGTCACCAACACGCCGAATGTCCTGACCGAGGACACCGCCGACATGACCATGGCGCTGATGCTGGCGGTGCCGCGGCGGCTGGCGGAAGGCGCCAATGTGCTCACCGGTGACAAGAAATGGGCCGGCTGGTCGCCGACCTGGATGCTGGGCCGGCGCATCTGGGGCAAGCGGCTCGGCATTGTCGGCATGGGCCGCATCGGCACCGCCGTCGCCAGGCGGGCCAAGGCCTTCGGACTGTCGATCCATTATCACAATCGCCACCGCGTGCTGCCGGCCGTGGAAGACGGGTTGGAGGCGACCTATTGGGAAAGCCTCGACCAGATGCTGGCCCGCATGGATATCATCTCGGTCAACTGTCCCTCGACGCCGGCAACCTTCCATCTGCTTTCGGCGCGGCGGCTGGCGCTGCTGCAGCCGACTGCCTATGTCGTCAACACCGCACGTGGCGACATCATCGACGAGGAAGCGCTGGTCAAGCTGATCCAGGACGGCAAGATCGCCGGCGCCGGGCTCGATGTCTACGAGCATGAGCCGGCCTTGAACAGCAAGCTGCTGAAGCTCGCCGCCAAGAACAAGGTCGTGCTTTTGCCGCATATGGGCTCGGCGACGCTCGAGGGCCGCATCGACATGGGTGAAAAGGTCATCATCAATATCCGCGCCTTCGTTGACGGCCACCGCCCACCAGACCGCGTGCTGCCGCTCAGGACCTGACGCTGTCGCGGCCCACAAACCGTAAGATAAACCTTACGGGATAGCTTTGCGCATGGTGATCGAGGTCGGCCTGGCATAGCCCTCGTGCGCCGTCCGTTCAGTTTCGCGAAAGCCGAGGCGAGCAAAGGCCGCATGATTCCCGGTCAGCTCGATCCGCGTCTGAAGCTCGATTGCCGCCTTGCCGCGGCTGCGGGCAAGGTCTTCGACCGCCTGCATCAGCCGCCGGCCAATGCCTTGTCCCTGGCAGTCCGGCGCGACCGCGAGCTTGCCGACATAGAACTCTGTCACCTTTTCAAGGGCAAAGACGCAGCCGACGATCCGATCGCCCTTGAGCGCCACGAAGCCGGTCTCCCACCGCGCCTTGTCCCGCAGAGTGTCGGTGGTCAAAAGGTGGGCCGAGGAGGGCGGGTCGATGACGCCGTCCATCGAGGCGAAAGCGCGCATGATCAATGCGAGCACATCGTCCCAGCGGTCGAAATCGGTCGGGATCCGCGTGATGGAGGCAGCTTCGATCCGGTCCAAGAATTCAGCTTCTCTTGTAGCGGATGGTGTCGAAGCGCGCCGCCAGCCCGTCATAGAGCAGCAGCCGGCCGACCAGCGGTTCGCCGACGCCGGTGATCAGCTTGATCGCCTCCATGGCCTGCAGCGTGCCGACGACGCCGGTCAGCGCGCCAAGCACGCCGGCTTCGGCGCAGGACGGCACCAGGCCCGGCGGCGGCGCCTCGGGAAACAGATCGCGATAGCCTGGATTGGGTTTGCCGTCCTTGCCGTCTTCGAATGGCTTCAGCACCGTTACCGAACCATCGAAGCGTCCGACGGCGGCATGCACCAGCGGCTTGCCTTCGCTCGCGCAGGCATCGGCCACGGCATAGCGCGTTTCGAAATTGTCGGAACCGTCGACGACGATGTCATAGCGGGCGACGAGGGCGGGCGCATTGTCCGTGGTCAGCCGGATTGCGTGCGCTTCAACAATTGTGTTGGGATTGATGCGAACGATTGCCGCCTTGGCGCTATCGGTTTTCAGCAGGCCGACAGTGTCGGTACCGTGAATGACCTGGCGCTGCAGATTGGACAGCGAAACGGTGTCGTCATCGACCACGCCTAGTGTGCCGACGCCGGCGGCGGCGAGATATTCAAGCACCGGCGCGCCCAGCCCGCCAGCGCCGATGACCAGCACCCGGGCCTGTTTCAGCCTTTGCTGGCCGGCTCCGCCGATCTCCGGCAGCACGATGTGGCGGGCATAGCGTTCGATCTCGTCTGCGGTCAGGGCGGCAGTGGTCATTGCCTGATCATACAGGGACTGAAAAACCTTGTCAGTGGTCTTCGGTTGGCCCAACCGTCCCATGGTCGACAGTCAGGAATTGCGCGCGTCCCTGGAGACTGGAAAACAGCGCAGCATCGGTTCCTGTCATGAACGCCTGGCAGTTCAGTTCCTCCAGGATGGAAAACAGCGCCGTGCGGCGCCGGCTGTCGAGATGCGCGGCGATCTCGTCGAGCAGCAGGATCGGCGTCATGCCCGACATTTCGCCGGTCAGCCTTGCATGCGACAGCACGATGCCGACCAGCAGCGCCTTTTGCTCGCCTGTCGAGCAAAGCTCGGCCGGCATCGCCTTGGGGCGGTGCCGAACCATCAGGTCCGAACGATGCGGGCCCTCGAGCGTGCGCCCGGCAGCGCGATCGCGGTCACGACCCTCGACAAGGGTTCGGCGGAAGCGCTCCTCGACATCGACTGCCGGCGCGGTCGCAATTTCGGCTTCCAGGTCTCCCGAAAGGCCAATATCGGCCTGCGGAAATGGCCCCGTGTCGGGCAGCCTGTCGATCATGGCGGTCAGAAGGCGCACCATCTCGGCTCGCGCGGCGGCGATCGCCACACCGGTTTCGGCCATCTGCGTCTCGATTGCGTCGAACCAGCGGTCGTCTCGAGAGCCTTCAGTAAGCAAGCGGTTACGGCCACGCATCGCCTTCTCGTAATCGATCGCACGTTGCCCGTGGCCGGGATCGATCGCCAGCACCAGCCGGTCGAGAAAGCGCCGGCGATCCGCGGCCGGCCCGGTGAACAACGCGTCCATGGCCGGCGTCAGCCACACCACGCGCAGCCATTCCAGCATGTCCTCGGCCGAACGCGCCGGAGCTCCGTTGATGCGCACCCGCCTGCCGCCTTCGCCGGCGGTGTCGCCGCCGGAAATGCCTGTTCCGATCTCGACTTGGCCGTCAGGTCCGTCGAGCCGGGCATGCAATGCAAAGCCGCCGTCGCCGCCCTCGCGTGCGACATCCGCGTAAGGGGCGCGGCGCAAGCCACGCCCCGGTGTCAAAAAGGAGATCGCTTCGAGGAGATTGGTCTTGCCGGCGCCGTTGTCGCCGGAAAAAACCACGGCACCTGGCGCCAGATCGATCGTCAGCGCCGCATAGTTGCGGAAATTAGTAAGTGTTAGCTTACTTATATGGTTCTGTCCCGGCAACCGCTATCCGCCTATAGAGCGCTCCATCGTTTCACGGAAACGCAGGACCGCTCTATCTCTTTGTTTTGACGCAACTCCGTACGGAAAACCGCTTCACACTTTTCCTGGAATTGCTCTAGGAGTTGCCGTAAATATCGCGCTTGCCGCCGGTCCACAACAGGACCGAAGTGCTGACACCGTGCCGCTACACCCGCATCGGCATCAGCACATAGAGTGCGGTCTCGTCGGCCATGTCGTGGATCAGCGTCGGCGAACCGGCGTCGGCCAGCATGAACTTGGCTTCCGTGCCGGTCAGTTGCGCGGCAACGTCGAGCAGGTACTTGGCGTTGAAGCCGATCTCGATCGGATCGGATGAATAGTCGGCGGACAGCTCTTCGGTGGCGCTGCCTGAATCGGGATTGTTGACCGCAAGCGTCACCTGACCCTCGCTGATCGACAGCTTCACCGCGCGGCCGCGTTCGGAAGAGATGGTCGAGACGCGATCGACGGCGGCGGCAAAACTCTGGCGGTCGATGATGAGCTTCTTGTCGTTGCCGGTCGGAATGACCCGCTGATAGTCGGGGAAGGTGCCGTCGATCAGCTTCGAGGTCAAAACCACGCTGCCGATGGTGAAGCGGATTTTGGTGTCCGACAGTTCGGTGGTGACCGCGACATCCGGATCGTCGACGAGCTTCTGCAGCTCGCTCACCGTCTTGCGCGGAATGATGATGCCCGGCATGCCTTCGGAACCCGCTGGCGCATCGATCTCGGCGCGCGCCAGGCGGTGGCCGTCGGTCGCCACCGAGCGCAGCTTCAGCTTGCCGCCGACCTCATGCGTGTGCAGGTAGATGCCGTTCAGGTAATAGCGCGTCTCCTCGGTGGAGATGGCGAATTGGGTCTTCTCGATCAGGCCTTTCAGGGCAACCGAGTCGAGACGGAAGATATGCGAGAAGGATCCGGCCGAGAGCTCCGGGAAGTCGGATTGCGGCAGACACTGAAGGCGGAAGCTCGAGCGGCCAGACGTCACCGTCATGGCGTTGCCGTCCTCGTCCGTCTTCAGCATCACCTCGGCGCCATCGGCAAGCTTGCGCACGATGTCGTAGAGCAGATGTGCCGGGACTGTCGTCGCCCCGCCGCGCTCCACCTTAGCGGGCGTCGCTTCGGTCACCTCGAGGTCGAGATCGGTCGCCTTCATTTCAAGGCTGGCGCCTTCGGCGCTGAGCAGCACGTTGGACAGGATCGGTATGGTGTTTCGCCGCTCGACCACACGATGGACGTGGTTGAGCGACTTCAGGAGATTTGACCGTTCCAGGATAACACGCATGACGAAACAGGCTCGCTTGAATGAATGACGGGTCACCAGTGGGCGGCGTCCCGCGAAAGGTCTGAACAGGCTCAGAATCTGCGTAAACTGACAGGAAAAAACCAGCAAACGCAAGCCCGCGCCACCGGTTCAGGCCGGCTAGGCGGGCTTTCTGGGGATAACGCGCCCGAAGTCCGCTAGCCAGTGTCGTAAAACCGAAATCCAGATCGCTCCCAGGCGGCGCCACGAGCCCGATCCAGGCCCAGCGCCGCACTGGCAAGCCATTGAATTCCGGTATTGTTCCGGCTCTGCCATCCCCGGAGGATCAGGCCTGGTCGTTGATCAACCGCCTCAGAAGCTCAAGTTCCTGCGCCAGCGTGTTGTCGTTGCCGGAAAGGTCCTCGATCTTGCGCACGGCATGCAGCACCGTGGTGTGATCGCGGCCGCCGAAACGCCGTCCGATCTCAGGCAGCGAGCGCGGCGTCATCACCTTCGACAGGTACATGGCGACCTGCCGCGGCTTGACGATGGTGCGCGTGCGCCGGTTGGACAGCAATTCGGTCTTCGACACATTGTAGTGACGCGCCACGATGCGCTGGATGTCCTCAATACGGACACGCTTCGGCTCGCCGGTGCGATAGATGTGGCCGAGGATTTCGTCGATCCGGTCGATGGTGATCTGCGGCTCGAAGGATTGACGGAACAAAAGCTGATTGAAGGCGCCTTCCAGCTCGCGTCCGCTGCCGGTCACGGTGCGGGCGACGTGATTGAGGATCTCCTCCGAAATGTCGAGCGACGCGTCGTCGCTCCTGGCCGTGGCAAGGCGCAATTTGAGCATGCCGAGGCGCATGGCGAAATCGGGCGCCGACATTTCAAGCGCGACACCGCCATTGAGGCGCGAACGGACCCGCGGTTCGAGCGATTCCAGTTCCGATGGCGGCCGGTCGGCGGCGACGACGACCTGCTTGGCGCTGTCGAGCAGCATGTTGATGAGGTGGCAGAATTCGTGCTGGATCGACTTGCCCTGCAGAAACTGCATGTCGTCGATGATGAGCAGGTCGATGTCGCGCAGCTGTTCCTTGAGCGTCAGCGCGTTGTTGTCGCGGATCGCGGTGGCAAAGCGCCACATGAAATACTCGGCCGTGAGATAGACGACGCGCGACTTGGGGTTCTGCTTCAGCGATTCCGCGGCGATGGCCTGCAGCAAATGTGTCTTGCCGAGCCCGACGGTTGCGTGAAGGAAAAGCGGATTGAAGCGCACCGCGCTCGATTGCGATTCCGCCACTGCCTTGGCGGCGGCGAAGGCCACCCGGTTCGACGGTCCCTCGATGAAGGAGCCGAACGTGTAGCGCGGATCGAGCGGTGATCCCAAAACGTTGTGGCGGAATTCGCTCTCGATCGGTGTGCCCGGACGCGGAGCCGGTGCGCGCTCCACCCGGCTGGGGCTGACTGTGCCGGCGGCAAGCGCCGTCTGCGTCTGCCGTGTCACCTTGCTGCGTGCTGGCGTTACCTCTGGCTCGGCCTGGCTGCGTCCCTGACGGGTTGCCGTGCGCACGACGATGTCGATCTTGAGGAGATCGGGATCCTCCTGCTTCCACAACTCGGAGATGAGGTCGAGATAGTGGCCGTTGATCCATGAGCGCAGGAAGGCAGTAGGCACCGAGATGCGGACGATGCCCTTGGAAGCCTCGGCGACCTTCATGCGGCCAAACCAGCTCGAATAGACTTCGGTTCCCAGGCGCGCCTTCAACTGGGCTTTGACCCGGTCGAATTTCTGTTCCGCGTCGCTGGACACCGCCATGTCGTTTGCTCCGATCAAAGTTCCAGGAAATGGGAGGTCGCCCGTAAGCTCCCTTTCGATGCCGCTCTGCATGATCTTTTCCTTGTTCTTCCGTACCTGTTTCCACCGGGGATGCGCCTCCTGCATCCGGTTCCGGCGACCTAAGTCTTTGCTACGATGTCCGCTGCCGCCGCCGGCAGATGAACGTCGCCCATTATCTGCGGGAACCGGTGCCGGCCCATGGAAGCCAGTCCGCGTTGGGTATGTCAGGGCAATACAACACCGTCCGGCGAAAGGAGCGCCGGCGCGCCGTCTACCTGCCATGTCAAGTTACGCCAGTCCCCTACCGTATCGAAAAAGACAAACCAAACCCGTCCGCGGACTTGATCCGCGTTGCAAATCCCGCCAATTTAAGCTGGCCGATTCAGGCTTGGGTTAAGAGCCAGAGCCCGTCCCTTTCGATAGATCGACACTACCGAAATCGCTGTGGATAGGGCAAGGCCACGTCTAACGGATTTTTAAGGAATCTGGTTACTGGAGGCGGGTTCGAGTGGCGTGCCGTGACGGCACATTTTAACAAAGCCATTGTGATTCAAACCCTTTTCCGGCGAATATGAAAAACCGGACGCTGAGAGAAATATTCTGAAATAATTCGCTTGACAGCGACTTGTCCCCGATCGGGTCGGCCCGGTGTGGACAAGCTGTGGATCACCATCAGTAAGTGTCTGAAAATTATAAGCTATTTCTGACAGTTAAGAATCATTAAGCTGGCCCTTTTCAAGCATGCCGATCAACAGCAGGCATGCATATGCCGGCAAACTATTCCCAATTGTGAAATCCGCCTAAGACGCCGTTTCCGGACATTCTTTTTAAGTGCTTGCCGGCAAACGAAAAAACCCGGCACAAACGGCCGGGTTCGAAGAACGTCAGTCTAGGCAAGTAATGTCAGGCCGACAGTACCTTGACCCGCTGAGCCAGTCGCGACACCTTGCGGGACGCCGTGTTCTTGTGAATCACGCCCTTGGTCGCGGCGCGCATCAATTCCGGCTCCGCGATCTTGAAGGCAGCCTGTGCGGCAGCCTTGTCGCCGGAGGCAAGCGCCTCTTCGACCTGGCGGATATAGGTGCGGACGCGCGAGCGGCGGTTCTTGTTGATCGCTGCGCGGCGGACGATCTTGCGCGTTGCCTTTTTGGCCGAGGATGTATTGGCCATGATGCCTCTCTTCTGATCTGGTCGGCGCATGCGGAATGCCGCAGGGCGCAAAAAACAAACGGGCAGCCACGGGGCCGCCTCGGTTGGTGCGGCTTATAGTTCAGCTTTTCCGGCGCGTCAACGCTGCCCGGTCTTCTTTTTGGCGGCCAACAGCCATCTTCTTCGCGGCCAAGGGATTGGCGTCAGCGGTTGGTGAAATTCGGCTTCCGCTTCTCGGCAAAGGCCGCCATGCCTTCCTTCTGATCGTCCAGTGCAAACAGCGAGTGAAACAGCCGGCGCTCGAACCGCAATCCCTCGGCAAGCGTCGTCTCGAAGGCGCGGTTGACAGCCTCCTTCGCCATCATCACCGATGGTAGTGAGAAAGCGGCGATCTTGGCTGCGGCCTTCAGCGCCTCCTCGACAAGCTCGCCGGCAGGCACGACCCGCGACACCAGACCAGAACGCTCGGCCTCGGCGGCATCCATCATCCGCCCGGTCAGGCACATGTCCATCGCTTTCGACTTGCCGACGAAGCGGGTCAGCCTTTGTGACCCGCCCATGCCTGGAATGACGCCGAGGGTGATCTCGGGCTGGCCGAATTTGGCCGTGTCGGCGGCGATAATGAAATCGCACATCATCGCCAGCTCGCAGCCGCCGCCGAGTGCATAGCCCGCCACCGCCGCGATAATAGGCTTTCGCGCCCGCGTCAGTTCCTCCCAGCCGACGAAGAAGTCTTGAGCGTAGGCGTCCGCGTAGGAGATGGACTGCATCTCCTTGATATCGGCGCCGGCGGCGAAAGCCTTTTCGGAACCCGTGATGACCATGGCGCCGATATCTGGATCGGCGCTGAACCCGTTCACGGCTGCCACCACTTCGGTCAGAATCTGCGAATTCAGCGCGTTGAGCGCCTGCGGCCTGTTCAGCGTGATCAGCCCAACCTTGCCGTGCGTCTCGGTGATGATCGTCTCATAGGCCATGGCTGCTTCTCCTTGCTCACGCTCGTCTAGAGCGGTTCATCGTTTCACGGAAACGCAGAACCGCTCCCATCTCCTTGTCTCGACGCAATTCTCGACGGAAAACCGTTTCACACTTTTCCTGGAATTGCTCAAACTCACCGCTGACATGTCCGGCAATAAAAGGTCGATCGGCCGCTCTGCACGATCCGTTCGATGTGGCCGCCGCAGCCGGGCTTGGAGCAGGCCTCGCCTTCGCGGTCGTAGACGGCGAAGGCGTGCTGGAAATAGCCCAGCGACCCATCGGTCTGCATATAGTCCCGCAGTGAGGAGCCGCCGGCTGCGATCGCATCCGATATCACCGAACGAATGGCTTGCGCGAGGTGTTCGCTTTGGGCTTGGGCTTTCTTTCCGGGCCTGGCGATCGTGCCCGCCTCGCGCAGCGGCGACAGGCCGGCACGCCACAACGCCTCCGACACATAGATGTTGCCGAGCCCGGCGATCAGCCTCTGGTCGAGAAGCGCTGCCTTCAGTGGTGATCGCCGCCCCTTCATCAATGAGGCGAGCAGCGCACCGTCCAATGTGTTGCCCGTAGGCTCGACGCCAAGTCCAGCCAGCATCGGGTGAACGTCCGGCAGTCCCTCCGCAAACAACATGAAGCCGAAGCGGCGCGGATCATTGAAGATCACGCGGGACCGGGCACCGGTTGGAGACTCGACATGGAAGACGACGTGGTCGTGATTGGAGCTTTTCGAGCGGTCGTGCCGGAAGATGCCGGGCATGTCGCTGCCATCGGCCGTCTCGACGCGGAATGAGCCCGACATGCCGAGATGGCAGATCAGCACGGGCCCGCCTTCCAGGTCCATCGTCAGATACTTGGCCCGGCGGCCGAGTGCCGTGATCGTCTTGCCGGTCAGCCGCTGCGCGAATTTCTCGGGAAATGGAAAGCGCAGATCCGGTCGGCGCGCCTCGACGCGGGCGATGGTGGCGCCTTCCAGAACCGGCTGAAGTCCGCGCCGGACGGTTTCGACTTCCGGCAATTCAGGCATGACCGCCGATCGCCGTATAGAAAGAAGTGCCGTAGCGTCCGGGCGCCAGCCCGAAATGCTCGGCCAGGGTCTCGCCAATGTCGGCGAATGTCGTTCTCAGTCCGATGTCGCCGCCCTTGAGACCCGGTCCAGTGCCGATCACCGGAATGCGCTCGCGCGTGTGATCGGTCCCGCCCCAGGTCGGGTCGTTGCCGTGGTCGGCCGTCAGGATGAGAAGATCGCCCTGCCGCAGCCTCGCAAATGCTTCCGGCAGCCGCAGGTCGAAGGCCTCGAGCGCGGCAGCATAGCCTGCGACATCGCGGCGGTGACCGAATTCGGTGTCGAAGTCGACGAAATTGGCGAAGACGAGGTCACCGTCGCCGGCATCATCGATCGCACCCAGCGCCTCGTCGAACATCGCCATGTTGCCTGCCGCCTTGCGCACTTGCGAAATTCCGCGATGGGCGAAGATGTCGCCGATCTTGCCGACGGCGATGACACGGCTGCCACGCGCCGTCAGCCGGTCGAGCAGGGTCGGTTCCGGCGGAGGCACGGCGTAGTCATGACGGTTGTATGTCCGCTCGAAAGTGGCGGTGGTTTCGCCGACGAACGGCCGCGCGATCACCCGTCCAATCCTCAGCGGGTCAACCAGCCTGCGCACCACCTGGCAGAATTCATAAAGCCGGTCGAGGCCGAAATGGACTTCATGCGCGGCGATTTGCAGGACCGAGTCGACCGACGTGTAGCAGATCGGCTTGCCGGTCCGGATGTGCTCCTCACCGAAGCGCTCGATGATCTCGGTGCCCGGCGCATGGCAATTGCCGAGAATGCCCGGCACCTTGCCTTCACGGATGATCGCCTCGGTCAGTTCGGCCGGAAAGGCCGGAACCGTATCCGGGAAATAGCCCCAGTCGAGGCGCACCGGCAGGCCGGCGATTTCCCAATGGCCGGATGGCGTATCCTTGCCGCTCGAAACCTCCTGTGCGGCGCCGTGAAAGGCAGTTGGGAGCATATCCGCCCCGCTGTTGGCAAATCCCAGTCCCGTCGCGGTTTCGGCAGCCTTGCCAAGCCCGAGTGAGGCCATATGAGGGACAAACAGCGGTCCACTACGAGACCCTTCGCGATCCGCACGGCCCTCCGCACAGGCCTCTGCGATGTGCGCGAATGTGTTGGCGCCGGCGTCACCGTAGCGGTCGGCGTCGGCCGCGCCGCCGATGCCGAAGGAATCCAGGACGAAGAGGAAAGCGCGCGCCATCAAGTTGTTGCCAGTTTGACCGACCAGACATAGGGTTCCGCGACTTCATTGGCAATTCGGAAACCAAACGGCAACGGGCAGGCGTGACAATCAGTGCATATCGCCCAAAAGTGCGCAGCGGTTTGGGAATGACGATCTGAGCATCGATCCGGGAAAACAGACGGCGGTTCTGTCATGAGGGTTGCGTTAAAGACATATGCCGCTCTGTTGCTGGGGCCGGGCGGGCTCGTCGGGCTCTGGTCCAACCCGGCGCATGCCGACTGGCGCGATGATATCGGCACGTTTCGCATAGGCATCGTTGCCGAGCCAGGTGCCGGCAACGCCGTTCCGGGGCTGGCTGTGTTGACCGACGCCTACACCAAAGCATTGGGCATGAAGGTCGAGTTTGTCGTTGCCCGCAATTATGCCGCGCTGATCGAGGCGCAGGCCGATTCCCGCATCGAATATGCGATCTATTCGGCCACCGCCTATGCAACGGCCTCGCAGCGCTGCTTATGTATCGAACCGCTTGTCGCTCCGGTCGATTCAGACGGCGCGATCGGCATCCGCTCCGTTCTGCTGACGCGGGACGGCAAGCTGCCCGACCTTGCGGCGATGGACCGCCATCGTATCGCCATGGCGCCTTCGGACAGCGTCGGCGGTTCTCTCCTGCCATTGGCGGCGTTGGCCGCGGAAGGCCGCAAGATCGCGGAAGATGCACCGTTTCTGGCCCGTGCCGATTCGGCCGCGGCGGCCGAGACGATGCTGGTCGACGGCAAGGCTGATGGCCTGTTTGGCTGGGTGACGGCCGCTGCCGACGGCCCGCGAGAACCGTCGGGCACGCAGGCCAGGTTGGAGGCGGCAGGGCTCTCGGTGACGGCGCTTCGTGTCGTGTGGACGTCGGGTCTGCTGAGATACGGCCCGCACGCGGTCCGCAGCGATCTCGACCCGGAAGCCAAGCGTCGACTTGCCGTGTTCCTCACCAACCTCAAGTCGACGACGCCCGATATCTACGCCCTCCTGGAATCGGGACATTCCGGCGGCTTCGCTCGCGTGGCGCCAAAAGACTACGAGATGGCCGCTGCTATCGTGCGCTTCGTTTCGGACCGTGAGCCGCAGCAGTAGCGGCCCTGCGCAGGGCCTAGCTGGTTCTGTTCAACAGTCGCTGCAAGGGATCGTCACGCTTCTGCGGGGGCGCAGATAATAGGTTTCGCCCATGGTTATGTTGCTGAAAGCCGAGGTCAGTCCAAGCTTCTGTTGACTGCTCGCGCTCCACGCGATGGCCGGCGTATAGCCGAGGTTGCTTTCGACGCGAATGAGAAACGTGTTGGCGACTCTGAGCGACGTCGGGATCGTTGTCTCGGTGGTGGCGCCGGCGCCACGGCTGGCGACGCCGGCGACCAATTTGCGTGACCAAACCACCAGTGCCCTCGTCGCATCGGGCGTAACCTGTATCGCCGTGATGGTGATGCTAGGGGGCGAGCGGTTGTAGGGCTGAAGGGTGACGCTGCCGATCTGCATGATGGCGTCGACATCCGCTTTGAGGACGCTTGTCTGCTGGGTGACGAGATCGGCCACCATGCTGCCGATACGACTGACCTTCTTGCTGGTCTCGATGGCTTGCGACGCTTCCATTGTCAGGAAATACATGATCAGCAGAATTGGCATGATCAACGCGAATTCAACCGCCGCGATGCCGCGGCGATCGGACCAGAATCGGCTTGCTTTCCGCCAAACTCCCGTAATCATAAGATGTGCCCCCGCACGCATCATGCCCTTGCCCTTTTCTTATACTGCTCGTGCATTCCGCTCAGTTGTCGAACGGCTCGTTCTGCCAGGTCACCGATGCGAAATGCAGGGTCTTGTTGCCGCCCATCGACTGCGCCAGCAGATCGGTCATGATCGGCCACTTGTAGAAGACCCGAAGCATGTTCCTCGACTCCGCCGCACCCGCTGTCACTGAGAACGATTGGGTTGCGGTGCCTTTCGTCAGTACGACGTCGCCGTTCTGGATCTTGAAGCCTGCCGTGGCCGCATCGGCGAACGACGTATATTGGCGAAGATCCACCAGCAGTTGATTGGGACAATCCTGGGAGACGATGATCTGCAGTTTCGTGCAGATCATGTCCCGCAAATTGGTTCCGGCAACGTCAGCCGCTCTCAACTGGCCGGTGCGCAGCTTGCGCGCGACATCGTCGGTGACGTTGGCCATCACCTCCTGGCCGGCAAACGAGATGCAGCTTTCCAGAATGGCAAAGACAAGCAGCGCGAAGGGGACTGAAAGGATCGCGAATTCGATTGCCGTGGCGCCGCGCCGGTCACGAAGGAAGCGGGCGAAAAACCTTGGGCGTCTCACTTTGTGGTCGCCTGCGCGACCGAATTCCTTGCTCATGTCCGATCCTGCCGATCTCTATGCGGTCTCGGAAGGAGCATTAGCGCAAACCGATTGAGGTCCGGTTTGGATGATCGTTAAAGTCGGCGCAGGCCTCTTAACCAGACAATAACCGGAACGGCAGTCGGCAACGCCACCTATCGGCTGACGCTCATCTCCGCTTCCGAAGACTTCTCCGCTTCGCTCTTGTACGAGCTTTCGCAATAGGGTGTGCACGACATCGTCTGGATTTCGGCGCGCCGATAGATGCGCACGGACGAGGCGGCTTGCCGCACCACGGTAACCTGCTCGTCGACGATGGGGCTGCCGTCCGTATCGAGCACGACCAGATTGGTGACCCCGAAGCCTTTGCCGGTGAGCACGATCGTTGAAGCGTCCTGCACCGAAGCGTCGGCGATTGCCGGGTTGCCGACCACGATGGTGTCGGCGGGACGCGACAGTTTGACGATCTTGGCCTGGTTCATCGTGACCTCGATACCGGCGCCGGCCATGGCGGGCGCGACGAAGCTCGAGACGGCAAGAAGCGCGGCAATCAGGATTGACGATCTCGGCTGGGCCATTGAGGCGCTCCACGCAGGCGGACTGATCAACGGAACATGAACGAGATTGGTGAACCAACGGTTAAGCATGCGGTGTCGCCAATGATGCGATGGCAGACAAGGACGCTCGCCGGGCACTGTCCGGAAGTCCACAAACCCGGGGCGAGAAGGCTCAGTGGTATATTAGCCCCAGGTTAACCACGCAATGTGTTCGAACCGGGAAAGGAATCGGTAAGGCTGTTTCTTAAGCCGATCGAAAGAGCTTCTCCCTAGATTGGCAGCATCCGATCAACCATCACAGAAGTTGACGGAAGTGCTGTAACACGTGGAGTAGGAGCTCTCGAATGTCTAATCTCATCGCACGTTTTGTGAAGGACGAATCCGGCGCGACCGCTATCGAATATGGTCTGATCGCCGCTCTCATTGCGCTCGCCATCATCACTGGCGCGGGCCAGCTCGGTACTGCGCTCAACGCCAAGTTCACCAACATCGGATCCACGTTGAACGGCGCTGGCAACTGATTCGCTATCGCTGAAGCAATCAACTTGCAGCAAGGGCCGCCTCACTGGCGGCCCTTGCTTTGTTTGTGAGACCTTAGGGTACCAAGACGTTTTAGCAGCGGGCCTCATCAATCGTTAATCGAACATGTCTAGACTGGCCGCATTGGAATTGAACAATAGGCACAGCGCCGATGCTTGAAGCCCTGATCTTCGTCGTCTTTCCGTTCTGCATGCTGTTTGCCGCGATTTCCGACATGCTGTCGATGACGATCGCCAATCGCGTGCCGGTGCTGCTCGTCGTTGTCTTCGCGCTGGTCGCGCCGCTGACGGGTATGGACTGGGCGGTCTATGGCGGACATTTCGCCGCCGGCGCCCTGGTCCTGGCCGTGACGTTCGGCCTGTTTGCAATGGGCGGCATGGGCGGCGGCGACGCCAAGCTTCTGGCCGCCACCGCGATGTGGATGGGCCTCAATATCAATCTCGTGGAGTATCTTGTCGCCTCGACAATCATCGGCGGCCTGCTGACGCTGGCGATCATCCTCTACCGGAAGTCGCTGCTTGCGGCCGTTACCGGCCAAAATCCGTTTCTGCGCCATTTCGCCGACGAGGCAAAAGGTGTTCCCTACGGCGTCGCCCTCGGCCTTGGCGGGTTGCTGACCTATCCGGATTCGCCTTTGATGGTATGGGCGCTTGCCAGGCTGGCGACTTGAGCACGATCTTATTTTTATTGTCTGTCAGCATTGCCGAAACCCCGTTCTCAACAGGGCCGGCCCGGCCATTTTGGCCGTTCAGACCACATTCCGGCTAATTTATGTAAACCTTAAATTAATCACGATCGTAAGCATTACATTAACCTTGTTTTGACGATTGCCGCTGCAAAGTCCGGCTTGGCTACGTGGTTTGCCAGGGCAAGGGTTCGGACAGATGCCAGCATCGCGATTGATAATTCTGAGCGTGGCGGTGGCCGCGGCGGGTGGCGCTGGCTATGTCGCGAAGAACATGGTGGCACCGCCGCCCCAGGTCGTCGTCGATTCCGGCCCCCAAGCCCCGGCAGTGGCACTCCAGGATGTGCTTGTGCTTTCAGGCGACGTTCCGATGGGCAGCCCGATCCAAAACAACATCGCCTGGCAATCCTGGCCCGCCGACGGCGTCAACGCGAATTTCATCACCCGCACCGCCGAGCCCGAGGCGCTGGACAAGCTGAAGAGTTCCGTTGCCCGTGTGGCAATGTATGCCGGAGAACCCCTGCGGCGCTCCAAGCTGATCGGCGAGGGGCAGAGCTTCATGTCGTCGATCCTGCCTTCCGGCATGCGGGCGGTCGCCACGGCCATCTCGGCCGATACGTCGGCCGGCGGCTTCATTCTTCCCAACGATTTCGTCGACGTCATCATGACCCGCAGGGCCGATGCCGCCAGCGGCGCCGCCGGCTTCAACACCGAGACCATCCTCAAGAACATCCGCGTCCTGGCCATCGATCAGACCATTCAGGAGGACGAGGAAGGCAAGAAGACCAGGGTGGGTCAGACCGCCACGCTGGAACTGACGCCCAAGCAGGCGGAGATCATCACCGTCGCCCAACAGATGGCGGATCGCCTGACCCTGGCGCTACGGGCAGTCGCGGACGCGCAGGAAAAGAATCTGGGTGAGGCCGACTATCTCGTTTCCGGCAATGGCCGCAGGGGAACGGTGAGGCTGATCAAGTCGGGCGAAGTTTCCGAAGTAGGGGCAAGGAAATGAGGCTAAGCGGTAAACTGCCGGCAATCGTAGCCGCGGCATTCGGCCTGCTGCTCGTCGGAACGAATGTGCAAGGCAGCGTTGTCGAGGCAAAGAACGCGCAGGTCACGGCATCGACGGCCACCCAGCGCGTCAAACTCGGCCTCAACAAGTCGGTGGTCATCGACCTGCCGAGCGATGCCTACGACATTCTCGTCGCCAACCCGGCGGTGGCCGATGCGGTGACCCGCACCGCAAGGCGCATCTATCTGTTCGGCAAGGCGGTCGGCGAGACGAACATCTTTGTCTTCGGTCCGAATGGCGAGCAGATCGTCAGTCTTGACCTGGCCGTCGAACGCGACGTTGCCGGCCTTGAGGATTATATCAGGCGCTTCCTGCCGACGTCGGCCATCAAGGTGGAACTGCTGAACGACAACGTCGTTCTGACCGGAACGGTCGACACGCCGCTGGACGCAAAGCGCGCGGTCGACCTGGCGACGATCTTCGTTTCGGGTGGTGAAGCGACGACGGGACAGTATTCGCAGACCGCCGCCGGCGGTTCAGCTCAAAGCGGTGTCGACATCAACAATCCGGACCAGGAACGCCGCACCAGCAAGATCGTCAACCTGCTGCAGATCATTGGCGACGACCAGGTTACGCTGAAGGTCACGGTCGCCGAAGTCAGCCGCTCCGTGATGAAGCAGCTCGGCGTCAACATGGTCGGCAGCGGCAGCTCCAACGGCATTTCTTACAGCGCGGCAAGTTCGCCTGCTTTCGGGTTGGGCAAGCCGATTGCGGCTAGTTCCGGTTTGTTGCTGGGAGACGGGATCGGAAACGGCCTCCAGGCCTACATCAATGCCATGGAGCAAAGCGGCGTGATGAAGACGCTGGCCGAGCCGACCCTCACCGCCGTGTCGGGCGAGAAGGCAACGTTCAAGGTCGGCGGCGAGTACAATCTGGCCACCGGTCGCTCGAGCAATGTCTCGACCGACAATCAGACCGGCCTGACGACATATTCATTTGAAAAGATCGAATACGGCATTGGCCTCGAGTTCCAGCCGGTCGTGTTGTCGGCGGGGCGCATAAGCCTCAAGGTCAGAACCTCCGTATCGGAGCCGACCACGGATGGTGCGCCGACCCTCGAAGGTTCGGGCACTCAACCCGGTATGACGATATTGTCCATCCGCAAAAGGCTTGCCGATACCACTGTCGAATTGCCTTCGGGCGGGTCGATGATGATCGCGGGTCTCGTTCGCGACGACGTTCGCCAGGCTATCTCGGGCCTGCCTGGCCTAGCCAAGATCCCGGTGCTCGGCTCGCTCTTCCGCAGCAGGGACTTCGTCCGCAACGAGACCGAGCTCGTCATCATCATAACGCCCTATCTGGTGAAGCCGGTGGCCCGCAACGACCTTGCCAAGCCGGATGACAATTTCAACGCCGCCAGCGATGGCGCCGGCATGTTCCTTGGCCGCGTCAATCGCGTCTACGGCACCATGCAGACAGACAAGCCAAACGGCCGCTACCACGGCGTTGTCGGCTTCATCTACAAGTGAGCGGGGAAGCGGACATGTCTCAGTCAGCATTGAAGGCAAGCACCATCGCGGCAGCGATGCGCTTTGGCCGCTCGCGGGTCTGCCGGGGAGCCGTTCCTGTCCTGGCGGTTGCGGTGGCGGCTCTGCTGGCCGGCTGCGCCCAGCGCGACAGCATCACGGTCGGCGCCATTCCGGACGATTACCGCACCAACCATCCGATCGTGATCGCCGAGAAGAATCAAAAGATCGACCTCCCGGTTGGTGCCGGTGACCGCGGCATGACCGGCTCTCAGCGCGATACACTTCTTGGCTTCCTCGATGGCTATGACAGAAGTGCCGCCCCGACGCTGACGATCCAGGTCCCGAGCGGATCGGCCAATGAGGTCGCCGCGACCGCGGCGGCCCGTGATTTCGCCCGGCTCGCGATCGCCAGCGGCGTCAAGCGCAACCGGCTTGTCGTCACCTCTTACCAGGCCGCCTCGAGCGAGATATCCTCGCCGGTCCGCGTCGCTTATGTTGCGGTGAGGGCGCAGACCGACAAATGCGGACGCTGGCCAGCCGACCTCGTCGATACGTCGGAGAATAAGCACTATGCCGACTTCGGCTGCTCCTATCAGAACAATCTTGCCGCCCAGATGGCCAACCCGGCCGATCTGCTCGGCCCGCGCAAGCCGTCCACAATCGATGCTGAAAATCGCGGCGCGGTGATCGATGTCTACCGTGCAAGAGGCATTTCGGATGAGTTCCTGGGCAATTCGGAAGTAGACTACTAAGCCGCCAGTCTCGGATAGAACAGGCCACGGGAAAGAGCATGACGATGAGCAACCTTGCCTATGACGCCCCGATGGACGGCAGCGATACCTCGCAGCAGGACATCGCCGCGATGCAGGCGTTGCGGCCGATCCCGCGCATCTCGATCCAGGCATTCTGCGAGACCGAGGGTGTCGCCAACCCGGTCGAGCGCGCCGGCGAGGACCGCCGTATGACAAAGGCGCATCTCAAGGTGCATATGGGCGGCGTCCCCACTGCCATTGAATTCTACCAATCGGCGCCGACGCCCAACCTGATCCTGCTGGAATCGCGCAGCGAGCCCAAGCAATTGCTGGAACAACTCGCCCAGCTTTCGGAATATTGCGATCCGACGTCGAAGGTGGTGGTGATCGGTCACTACAATGATGTCGGTCTCTACCGCGAGCTCATCCGCAACGGCATTTCCGAATATGTGATCGCGCCGGTCTCGATGGCCGACATCGTCAGCGTGGTGTCGTCGATTTTTATCGATCCGGAAGCCGAGCCGCTCGGCCGCTCGATCGCCTTCGTCGGCGCCAAGGGCGGTGTCGGCTCTTCGACGATCGCCCACAATGTGGCTTGGGCGATGTCCTCCCTGTTCAAATCCGAAGTGGTCGTCGCTGATCTCGATCTGGCTTTCGGCACCGCCAACATGAATTTCGACCAGGATCCGGCGCAAGGCATCGCCGAAGCGGTGTTTTCGCCGGAGCGCATCGATGAAGTCTATCTTGACCGGCTGCTGACCCAGTGCGCCGAGCATCTGTCGCTGCTGGCAGCACCTTCGACGCTCGAACGGGTCTATGATTTCGATCCCGAGGCCTTCGTTCAGCTCATCGACACCGCCCAGCGCAGCGTGCCGCTTCTGGTGCTAGACGTCCCCCATGCCTGGACGGGCTGGACCAAGAACACCCTGGTCAAGGCCGACGAGATCGTCATCACTGCGACACCGGAACTTGCCAATCTGCGCAACACCAAGAACCTCGTCGATATGCTCAAGCGGCTTCGTCCCAATGATCCGCCGCCCAAGCTGATCATCAACCAGGCAGGCGTGCCGAAGCGCCCGGAGATTTCGCCGTCCGATTTCGCCGAGCCGCTCGGCCTGTCGCCGATGTCGGTCATTGCTTTTGATCCGTTGCTGTTCGGCAATGCCGCCAACAACGGACGCATGCTTGGCGAAATGGATGCCAAGAACCCGGTTGTCGCGATGATCAACGAAATGGCGCATGTGCTGACCGGGCGCAGCGAAATCAAGATCAAGAAGAAGGCCGGGCTCGGCAGCCTGCTCGGCAAGCTCTCGCGCAACAAGAAGTGACGCTTCAGCAGTGGAATCGGTAGTCGATCATGTTTGGTAAAAGAGGCAGCGACGACGGCAACCGGTTCACGCCGGAATTTCGCCAGCCAGCACCGGCGCCTGTTGCGCCGCCGGCTGCAGGTTCCATGGACACGGCGGTTCTGACCCGGCCCGCGGCGGCGCCAAGCGCGCCTGTCGCGCCGCCGGCGCGCCGTGCGGTCGAGGCACCGCCATTGGCGCCTGAGCCGAAGCGGGCACAGCGCGAAAAGAGCGAAACTTATTACGATACCAAGAGCCAGGTCTTCTCCGCGCTCATCGACACCATCGATCTGTCGCAGCTTTCCAAGCTTGATCCTGAAAGCGCGCGCGAGGAAATCCGCGATATCGTCAACGACATCATCGCGATCAAGAACTTCGCAATGACGATCGCCGAGCAGGAAGAGCTGCTCGAGGACATCTGCAACGACGTGCTCGGTTATGGGCCGCTCGAGCCGCTGCTCGCCCGCGACGACATCGCAGACATCATGGTCAACGGCTCCAGGAACGTCTACATCGAAGTCAACGGCAAGGTCGAACAGACCGGCATCCGCTTTCGTGACAACCAGCAGCTCCTCAACATCTGCCAGCGCATCGTCAGCCAGGTTGGCCGCCGCGTCGACGAATCCAGCCCGATCTGCGACGCGCGCCTTCCCGACGGCTCCCGCGTCAACGTCATCGCGCCGCCGCTCTCCATCGACGGTGCCACGCTCACCATCCGTAAATTCAAGAAGGACAAGCTGACGCTCGATCAACTGGTCAAGTTCGGCGCCATCTCGCCGCAGGGCGCCGAAGTTCTCAAGATCATCAGTCGTGTTCGCTGCAACATCGTGATCTCGGGCGGCACCGGTTCGGGCAAGACCACGCTGCTCAATTGCCTGACCAACTATATCGACCGCGAGGAGCGCGTCATCACCTGCGAAGACTCGGCCGAGCTGCAATTGCAGCAGCCGCATGTGGTACGCCTCGAAACCCGCCCGCCCAATTTGGAGGGCGAGGGTGAGGTGACGATGCGCGACCTGGTCAAGAACTGCCTCCGCATGCGTCCCGAGCGCATCATCGTCGGCGAAGTGCGCGGACCCGAAGTGTTCGATCTTCTGCAGGCGATGAACACCGGCCATGACGGCTCGATGGGCACGATCCACTCGAACAGCCCGCGCGAATGCCTGAACCGCATAGAATCCATGATTGCCATGGGCGGTTATTCGCTGCCGCAGAAGACAGTGCGCGAAATCGTCGTCGGCTCCATCGACGTGATCATCCAGGCGGCGCGCCTGCGCGACGGATCGCGCCGCATCACCCACATCACCGAGGTGATCGGGATGGAAGGCGACGTCATCATCACGCAGGATATCGTCCTCTACAACATCAAGGGTGAGGACGCCAACGGCCGGCTGTTGGGTGAGCACGTATCGACCGGCATAGGCCGTCCGCATTTCTGGGAGCGCGCACGTTATTACGGCGAGGAGCAGCGTCTCGCCATTGCGCTCGAGGCGATGGAGAAACGCGCTGACTGACGTGTGCTGGGGTGTAAGGGTTCGGGCCAATGTTTGGAATTGACGGCACAGTACTGGCGTTTGTCGTGCTCGCCGGCTTCAGCGCCGGCGCCGTCGCTTATGCATTTCTGTTCACCCGGATCAGCAACGAGAAACAGGTCGGCAAGCGGCTCGAAACGATCAGGACCGCCGAGACGGATCGCTCCGTGGTCAAGGCCTCGCGCGACCGCGTGGCGGAAGCCACCAAGCGGCGCAAATCGGTTCAGGATTCTCTCAACGAACTCGACGCCAAGCAGAAAACCAAGGACAGCCGCGTCAAGAAACCGCCGCTGAAAGCCCAGCTTCGTCAGGCCGACCTCAAGACCACCATCGAGCGTTTCTATATATATTCCGCAATATGCGGCATCGTTTTGACGATGGTCGCCTTTGTGGCCGGAGCCCCGCTGATCGCCTTGCCGGGCGTGCTGCTGGCCGGGGGGCTGGGCCTGCCGCGCTGGTTCGTCACGTTTCGTCGCGCCCGCCGGGTCAAGGCATTCCTCAACGAATTTCCAAATGCGCTCGACATCATCGTGCGTGCGGTCAAATCCGGCCTGCCGCTGAACGACGCCGTGCGCCTGATCGCCAACGAATCGCCCGAACCCGTGAAGACCGAGTTTCGCCGCATCGTCGATTCACAGCAGATGGGCCTCTCTATCCCCGACGCGACCTTGCGCATGCCCGAAACCATGCCTTGCACCGAGGCAAGCTTCTTCGGCATCGTTATCCAGATTCAATCGCAGGCCGGCGGCAATCTCTCCGAGGCGCTGGGCAATCTTTCGCGCGTGCTTCGCGATCGCAAGAAGATGAAAGCCAAGGTCGCGGCGCTGTCGATGGAAGCGAAGGCGTCCGCCGCGATCATCGGTGCGCTGCCCTTCATCGTCGCCTTTCTCGTCTACCTGTCGAGCCCGGCCTACCTGATGCCGCTGTTCAACACCAGCGTCGGAAACCTGATCCTTGGTTGCTCTGCGGTCTGGATGTCGATCGGCATCCTGGTGATGCGCAAGATGATGAACTTCGAAGTCTAGGATGCTGGCATGACCGAGCAAGTCATCAAGACCCTGACGGATCCGAGCTTCCTGATCGCGATGCTGGTCGCGATAGCGGTGTTTGCGACCGTCCTCACCTTGCTGCCGGCGTTTGGCGGAAACCAGCTCAAGTCACGCATGAAATCCGTTGCGCTGGAACGCGACGAACTGCGTGCGCAACAGCGCGCCCGGCTTGCGGTCGAGGCCGACCGCCGTCGCAAGGGCTTGCGCGAGGAACAGTCGATAGGCATGCGCAACATTGTCGACCGGCTGGATCTGAGACGCGCGCTCGCCGATGAGAGCACATTGCAGAAACTCAAGGTGGCCGGTTTTCGTGGACAGAATCCGCTGACGCGGTTCCTTTTCTTCCGTCTCGTGCTTCCTTTTGTCGGTTTCGCGCTGGCCGCAATCTACATCTTCGTGCTCGGAGGGCTGCCCGACAAGCCACTGGTCATCAGGCTGTTCGTCTGCGTCCTCGTTGCTTACGGCGGCTTCTACGCACCGGTCATCTACGTCAACAACCGCGCCACCAA
Source organism: Mesorhizobium sp. M0227 (assembly GCF_040321855.1). Classification (NCBI taxonomy): domain Bacteria; kingdom Pseudomonadati; phylum Pseudomonadota; class Alphaproteobacteria; order Hyphomicrobiales; family Phyllobacteriaceae; genus Mesorhizobium; species Mesorhizobium sp. M0227. The sequence continues at coordinate 96,143 of NZ_JAMYSJ010000016.1, forward strand.
GCGCAAGCAGTCGATCCAGATGGCATGGCCGGATGGGCTCGATCTGATGCTGATCTGCGTCGAATCGGGCATGTCGGTGGAAGCGGCACTGCGCAAGGTCGCCGACGAGATCGGTGCGCAATCGGTGGCGCTGGCAGAAGAATTCATCCTCACCAACGCCGAGCTTTCCTATCTGCCGGAGCGCAAGCAGGCCTACGAGAACCTGGCAAGCCGCACCGGCCTGGATTCGGTCAAGTCGGTGTCGCAGGCGCTCGTCCAGGCCGAGCGTTACGGCACGCCGGTGGCGCATGCACTGCGCGTGCTTGCCGCCGAAAGCCGCGACATGCGCATGAATGCGGCCGAGAAGAAGGCGGCCGCCCTGCCGCCAAAACTTACCGTGCCGATGATCCTGTTTTTCCTGCCGGTGCTCTTCGCCATCATTTTGGGTCCCGCCGGCATTCAGGTCAGCCAACGCGGTATCTTCGGCGATCATGCGGCGCCGGCAACAAACGCCCAGTAGCGGCGAGGTAAATTCCTGCATTCCCTCAAACGAAGAAGCCGCGCATGCAGCGCGGCTTCTTCGTTGGGCATCGGGATTGTGGTCTCAGTTGGTCGCGGATTTCGGCTTGTCCTGGTCCTTGAGCTGGCTCCAGGCATTCTGCTGGGCCAACATCTGCCTGAGATAGGCGACGTTTGCCTGCGCCTGTTCGGGCGAGAGCTCCTGCGAGGCGATCTTCTCGGCCTCGTCGAACCGGCCTTGCAGGCCGACGACCAGTGCCAGGTTCTGGCGGACGCGGCTGTCCGCATTCGGCTGCTGCGCGGCCGAGCGCATATAGGTTTCGGCGGTGCGCAGGTCACCTTCCAGCACATACGACATGCCAAGATTGGAGAGCACGGAAGGCTCGTTCGGCTTGAGGTCGAGCGCCTTGCGGTAAAGCTGGCGTGCATCGTCCTTCTGGCCAGTCTGGTCGAGAATGGCCGCTTCGGCCGACACCAGCTTCCAGTCGGGATATTCCGGTGTTTGAGCGCGGCGCACGGCGTCGAGCGCCGCCTCGAACTGGCCATTGGCGGCCAGCGCCTTGCCATAGGAGGCAAGCACGTCACGATCCTTGGGCAAAGCGATGGCGAGCTTGCGCATCACGGCGAGCGACTGATCGGCGTCGCCATCCATCTGCAATGCCGCCGCATAATTCGTCGCGATCCGCTTGTCGTTGGGGTTCTTCGCGTAGGATTGGCCGAGTGCGCCGGTGGCATTGTGCAGTTCCCCGGCCGACATGCTTTCCAGCGGTTTGCCGCCGGTGCGTGCGATAGAGCCGGTGGAGAGCTTGTCGGTTCCGCAACCGGCGACGCCCGCCGCCAGCGCCAGCACAAGGGCCGTGATGATGAGCCGTTTTCCCCTGGCATCGATCCTGCGGTTGGTCGGCATGGCCACCTAAGCCTCCATTCATGCGCGGCCATTGCGTGGCCGTCTTCCCTCCCGCAGAAATATTCTGTTAACCCTAACGGACGGTTAAGAATGGCGACTCACACGGAGAACATCGCATGCCTGTCGAACTCGTCGGGAAGACATTGCCGGGCGCGCTGCCGGTCCATCTGATCGCCAGGGACGGTCTGGACGCGGCCGGCCTTGCGCCGGCCGCTGTCGCCTGGGCCAGGGCCAACGGCTTTTCCGGCGAGGCAGGCAGGACGCTGGTCGTGCCCGGCGAAAACGGGGCGCTCGGCGGCGCCTTGTTCGGCGTCGGCGATGGCGAGGGCGCGCTCGCCCTCGGCGCACTGTCGAAGGCCTTGCCGGAAGGCGACTGGCATTTCGCCTCGGCGCCGGTCGAGCCCGAACTCGCGGCCACCGCACTGGTGCTCGGCGGCTATGTCTTCACCCGTTACGGCAAGAAGTCAGGCAGGGCGCTGCGCTTCGGCCTGCCGGCAGGCGTCGATGCCGGGCGCGTTCGCCGCATTGCCGATGGCGTCTTCCTGACACGCGATCTGGTCAACACGCCGACCAGCGATATGGGCCCGGAAGATTTGGAGGAGGCGGTGCGGACCCTGGCTGCCAGGCACAAGGCCGAAGTCTCGGTGGTCAAGGGTGACGATCTCCTCGACCGGAATTTCCCGATGATCCATGCTGTCGGCCGTGCGTCGGCCGGCGCGCCGCGCCTTATCGATATGCAGTGGGGGCAGCAAGGGGCGCCGAAGGTAACGCTGGTCGGCAAGGGCGTCTGCTTCGACACGGGCGGTCTCGACATCAAGCCATCGTCCGGCATGCTGCTGATGAAAAAGGACATGGGCGGTGCCGCCAATGTCCTTGGCCTTGCCTCGATGATCATGGCTGCCGGGCTGAATGTGCGGCTGCGCGTGCTCATTCCCGCGGTCGAAAATTCGATCGCCGGCAACGCCTTCCGGCCTGGCGACGTGCTGGTGAGCCGCAAGGGCATCACTGTCGAGATCGGCAACACGGATGCCGAGGGACGGCTGGTGCTGGCCGATGCGCTGGCGCTGGCCGACGAGGAGGAGCCGCAGCTTCTGGTCGACATGGCGACGCTGACCGGGGCTGCCCGTGTCGCGCTCGGCCCCGATCTGCCGCCGTTCTACACCGGCGACGAAATGCTGGCATCCGATCTTGCGGCGGCTTCCGTCGCGGTCGAGGATCCGCTGTGGCGCATGCCGCTGTGGCAGCCATACGATGCAAAATTGTCGTCGAAGATCGCCGACATCAACAATGTCACCCCGGATGGTTTCGCCGGCTCGATCACCGCGGCGCTGTTCCTCAAGCGCTTCGTCGAAAAAACCGCGGGCTGGGCGCATTTCGACATCTTCGCCTGGAACCCGGCTGACCGTCCGCATGGCCCCGCCGGCGGTGAGGCACAAGGCATCCGCGCGCTGGAGCGGATCATCGCGAAACGCTACGGCTGACGGTTGCAGGCGAGAGACGGCAATCGCTTTGACTGAAACGGAACCGAAACAATTTGCCGTCATGCTGGCGCGATGTCGATTGCGATGCGCCCGAGCCAGGCCTTGCGACTGTGGCAGCAGGTGATGCTGTCGCAGGTGCGCGACGACGCGCCCGATCTGACCATGCGCCAGACGGCAATCCTGTTCACCATCTATCTCGATCCGCCGCCGCACACCGTGCGCGGGCTCGCCGCGCGCCTCAATGTCACCAAGCCCGTGATCACCCGCGCGCTCGACACGATGGGCGCTTTGAAACTCGTCTCGCGCCATCGCGACGAACTCGACAAGCGCAATGTTCTGATCAGGCGCACGGTCGAGGGCGCGCTCTTTGTCGAGCGCTTCGGCGATGGTATCATCGCCAAGGCGCTCGAACTGCCGATGTGAGCGAATTACCTTTTCAACAGAGTGCTCGATTTGACCGCCAGGGATGCCCGCCTTCACGCTTTTCGCTCCGATCTCGCCGATGCAAGGCTGAAGGGCGAGGTCGCCGCCGACCGCTTCGTCGCCGGCCGGCCGGCGCGGGTCATCGCGTCAGTGGCCGATATGCGCAAGGCGCCGCGGCCTGATGCCGGCGTCAACACGCAAGCGCTGTTCGGCGACGATGTCCTGGTCTTCGATGTCGCTGAAGGCTGGGCCTGGGTCCAGGCCGAACGCGACGGCTATGTCGGCTATGTCGCCGACACGATGCTCGGGGGCCGGGATCACGCGGCCACTCACATCGTCTGCGTGCCGCGCACCTTCCTTTACCCCGGGCCGGATCTGCGCTTTCCGATCGCCGGACAATTGTCGATGGGATCGACGGTGACAGTGACGGAGGCCGCCGAGACGCGCGGTACGCATTATGCGGTCCTGCCTTCCGGCGAGGCGCTGATCGCAGGTCACCTGCGGCCGCTCAGTGAAGCTGGCTCCGACTATGTCGCGGTTGCCGAGGCGTTTCTCGGCACGCCCTATCTCTGGGGTGGCACTTCCGGGTTCGGCATCGACTGTTCGGGCCTAGTGCAACTGGCGATGCGCATGGCCGGCAGCGACGTGCTGCGCGATTCGGACATGCAGGCGGCGACACTTGGCGAGCCGCTCGAACCGGGACCTGATTTCTCAGGCTTGCGACGCGGCGATCTGGTGTTCTGGAAGGGCCATGTCGCCGTCATGACGGATGCCGACACGATGATCCACGCCAATGGCCACACCATGCTGGTGTCGCACGAGGGATTGAAAGACGCCGTCGCGCGCATCGGCTATCTCTATGGCAGCCCGACAGGGTTTCGGCGGCCTTAGGGAAGAACGATCCCCTTTTGTTCCGATTCTTCTTGGCGATTAGCCGCCGTCGCGCTACCTCTGGCGGGTGACAGAGCAGCCGCGCCTTGCCGAACAGAATGCCGCCGTGGCCCTGCCCGAACCATTCATCAGATGGTTTGGCGAGAAAGGCTGGTCGCCGCGCGCCCATCAGATCGAACTTCTGGCAAAAGCCCAGGCCGGGCAATCAGTCCTGCTGATTGCGCCGACCGGTGCCGGCAAGACGCTGGCCGGGTTCCTGCCTTCGCTCACCGAACTGGCCAACCGGCCCAAGAGAAAGCCGGGCCAGGCGCGCCGCGGTATCCACACGCTCTACATCTCACCGCTGAAGGCACTGGCCGTTGACATCGAGCGCAATCTCGGCAAGCCGGTGGAGGAAATCGGCCTGCCCGTCACCATCGAGACGCGCACCGGAGATACGCCGGCGCACAAGCGCCAGCGCCAGAAGCTGGTGCCGCCCGATATCCTGCTGACCACGCCCGAGCAACTGGCGCTGCTGATAGCGGCAGGCGATGCAAAACGTTTCTTCGAGGATCTGCGCTACGTCGTGCTCGACGAACTGCACTCGCTGGTGACGTCGAAACGCGGGCATCTGCTGGCGCTCGGTCTGGCGCGGTTGCGCAGCTTTGTCCCCGGTCTGCAGACGATCGGCCTGTCGGCGACTGTGGCCGAACCGGACGAGTTGCGGCGCTGGCTGGTCAGCCAGAATCCGCCCAAGGGTTCGACAGGCCATGACATGGCCGAACTGATCGTCGTCACCGGGGGCGCGAAACCGGAGATTTCCATCCTCGATTCCGAAGAGCGAGTGCCATGGGCGGGACATTCGGCGCGTTACGCCACGCCGGAAATCTATCGCGAGATCAAGCGCCACAAGACGACCCTGCTGTTCGTCAACACGCGCAGCCAGGCGGAGCTGCTGTTCCAGGAATTGTGGCGGGTCAACGAGGATACGTTGCCGATCGCGCTGCACCACGGTTCGCTCGACGTCGCCCAGCGCCGGCGCGTCGAAAAGGCGATGGGGGAAAACGCACTGCGTGCCATCGTCGCCACCTCGACGCTCGACCTCGGCATCGACTGGGGCGATGTCGATCTGGTCGTGCATGTCGGCGCGCCGAAGGGGGCGAGCCGGCTGGCGCAGCGCATCGGCCGCGCCAATCACCGCATGGACGAGCCGTCCAAGGCGATCCTCATCCCGGCCAACCGCTTTGAGGTGCTGGAATGCCGGGCCGCCCTCGATGCCAACTATCTAGGCGCGCAGGACACGCCTCCCTTGATCGATGGCGGGCTCGATGTACTGGCCCAGCATGTGCTCGGCTGCGCCTGCGGCGCGCCGTTCCGTGCCGATGATCTGTTCGAGGAAGTGCGAACGGCAGCACCCTATGTCAGCCTCGACCGGCCGACTTTCGACCGCGTCATCGACTTCGTCGCCACCGGCGGCTATGCGCTCAAGAATTACGAACGCTACGCCCGCATACGCCTGAACAAGGATAGGTTCTGGCGGGTGTCCAATCCTCGTATTGCCCAGCAATACAGGTTGAATGTCGGCACCATCATCGAGGTGCCGGCGCTTAACGTGCGCTATGTGCAAGCAGGCAGCAAGGGCGCGGCTTCGCGTGGCGGCCGGGTTCTCGGCAAGATCGAGGAGGCCTTCCTCGAAACGTTGACGCATGGCGACACCTTCATGTTCGCCGGCAAGGTGCTGCGCTTCGAAGGCATCCGCGAGAATGAATGCTTCGTGTCGAACGCGCCCGGCAGCGATGCCAAGGTGCCTTACTATGGCGGCGGCAAGTTCCCGCTTTCCACTTATCTCGCCGAACAGGTCCGCATCATGCTGGACGACCCGCAGCGATGGAAGAAGCTGCCCGAGCAGGTCGCCGACTGGCTGCGATTCCAGGCCGACAAATCGGTGCTGCCCAAACGCGATGACCTGCTGATCGAGACCTTTCCGCGCGGCAACCGCCACTATCTGGTGGCTTACCCGTTCGAGGGCAGGCTGGCGCACCAGACGCTCGGCATGCTGCTCACCCGCCGCCTCGACAGGGCAGGAGCCAGGCCGCTCGGCTTTGTCGCCACCGATTATGCGCTGGCGATATGGTCATTGGGCGACATGGGCGCGATGTTCAAAGCCAGGAAGCCTTCGCTTGGCGCGCTTTTCGACCAGGATATGCTGGGCGATGACCTCGAAGCCTGGCTGGCCGATAGCTGGCTTCTCAAGCGCACTTTCCGCAATTGTGCACTGATTTCGGGATTGATCGAGAAACGCCACCCCGGCCAGGAAAAGAGCGGCCGCCAGGTCACGGTCTCGACCGACCTGATCTACGATGTGCTGCGCAGCCATGAACCGGACCACATTCTGCTGCAGGCAACACGCGCCGACGCAGCGACCGGTCTGCTCGATGTCAGCAGACTTGCCGACATGCTCTCGCGCATCCAGGGTCGAATCGTGCATAAGGCACTCGAACAGATATCGCCGCTCGCTGTGCCGATCATGCTCGAGATCGGCAAGATGCCGGTCCATGGCGAAGCCGATGAAACGCTTTTGATGGATGCGGCGACATTGGTCGAGGAGGCCATGGGGCCGGGAATGAGTGTGGAATGAATTTTTCGCTGGCGCGCACATCGCTGATCGCCGAGGCCGATCTCGTCGGCATCGCCGGCGAGCGCGCTGTCTGCGACCCGCGCGGCGTGCTCTATTTTCCGGATCTGCGGCTTCTGGCCGTGTCCGATCTGCATCTGGAAAAGGGTTCGTCGCTGGCACGCCGCGGCACGCTGATTCCGCCCTACGACACCGGCGCGACCTTGTTGCGGCTTCAGGCGGTGATATCAGACTACCAGCCGTCGATCGTCATCAGCCTAGGCGACAGCTTTCACGATGGCGGCGGCGCCCAGCGTATGCATGCAAGCTTCCGCGAGCGGCTGGAAGCGCTGATATCAGGCCGGCAATGGTTCTGGGTTGCCGGCAATCATGATCCGGAAGCGCCAGCCGATTTGCCTGGCGAGACGGTGCGTGAACTTGCTATAGGCTCGCTGCTGTTCCGGCATGAGCCGTCGAAGCAGCGTGTCGAAGGCGAAATAGCGGGCCATCTGCACCCCTGCGCCCGTATAGTCCAGCAGGGCCGCTCGGTGCGGCGCCGCTGCTTTGCCGGCGACGGCGGCCGCATGATCATGCCGGCCTTCGGCGCCTATACCGGCTCGCTCAACGTGCTCGACCGCGCCTATGCCGGGCTGTTCCGGCTGGACACGCTGATGGCTTATATGCTGGGCGCCCAACGCATCTTTGCCATTTCCGGCTCGATGCTGCGGCCGGGCTAAACAACCTTACCTGCCATAGTAGAGCGTAACCGTGTGCTTCGCCTCGGCGAAGAACAGCCAACGTTCGACCAGCATGCCGGCGAACTGGATTGCAGCAGCAAGTACCGTCAGCAACGCTGCCAGCGGCCATGGCAGGGCGAACACAATGGCGAGCAGCCCCAAGGGCAACACGAAGGCCAGAAGCTGCGTGATGTGGCGCAGCCGCGCGCTGTGCTTGCGCGCGATGCGGAAACCCATTTCCTTGAGCAGGTAGTTTTCCTCGGTATGCGGCCATTCCAGCGACCGCACCGTGCCTCCGGCCAACCCGGTCGCGGTGTTGGCGGTGGTCGCGATCTCCAATCGGTCGTTGTAGCGCCAGGTCGCGAGCTTCCAGCCCCAGCCGAGCAAGGTGAGCAGCAAGCAAGCCGCCAGAAGCATCTTCGAGCCGAGAGCAAATCCCTGCAGCAGCGCGTTCAGCAGCACGCTGCCGGTCATCGCCGAGAAGATGAGGTAGGCCGGTAGAGTGTAGCGGCTGTGCCACTGGGCGATCGGCTTCAGCGACGCATAGATCATGCCTGTGGTGCAGACGGTGACGATCGCGCCGCAGGCCGCCAGCAATCCGGCAATGGCCACCCAGCCACTGGTGCGGCCAAAAAATACCCAACCGATGCCAAACAGTCCCGCCGGAATGAAGGTGATGACCGAGGCGACGCCTTCGCGCGACAGCCATGAACTGCGCCATTGCGAGAACGCCCGCCAGGCGCGTTCGGGTCTGCCGAGGTGGCCAGTCGAGGACAACAGTCCGGCTACGATCAGGCCGAGCGCCAGCCCCATGCCGATGAAGCCCAGCCAGAAATCGGGTGGGATGATCTGGAATCCTCCGAGCACGCCCAGCAGCGCGAGCAGGCCGTAGCCCGCCCCGGTGGCGGTGGTGAAGAAGACGACGGAGAAGGCTGGATGCATGGGTCAGTTCGAAAGCATGCGGTCGACCCAGCCGAGGAAACCGCCTTCGGCCCCCACCAGTTCGAGTGCGGGTGCTGCCACCGATGCGGCGCGCGTGGTGTGGGCGCGCGGCGGCAGGTATTTGTTGGTCGGGCGATAGCCGAGCTCAGGCATCAGGTCGACGCCGCCACGCTCCGCCACCAGTTGCGAAACCGCCGATAGGGGATCGCCGAGATCGCCGAAATGCCGGGCGCTGGTCGGGCAGGCGGCGACGCAGGCCGGTACGCGGTCCTCTTCGGCCAGATTGTCATTGTAGATGCGGTCGACGCACAGCGTGCACTTCTTCATCACCCCGACGTCCGTATCGAATTCTCGCGCGCCATAGGGACAGGCCCAGCTGCACAATTTGCAGCCGATGCACTTGTCCTCGTCGATCAGCACGATGCCGTCCGAGGCCCGCTTGTAGGAGGCGCCGGTCGGGCAGACGGTGACGCAGGCCGGTGTCTCGCAATGCAGGCAGGAACGCGGAAAATTGACGGTGCGCCCGCCCATCTCGGTCGTGTGCTCGTAAGCGTGCACGCGGTTGAACCAGACGCCGTCGACATGGCCGCCATAGGGGTCGATGTCGGTCAGCGGTGCCATGTGGCCGCCGGTGTTCCATTCCTTGCAGGCGGTGACGCAGGCCTGGCAGCCGACGCAGGTGTCGAGATCGATGACGAGGCCGAGCTTCTTGCCGCTTTGGCTTGGCAGACAGGTCATTCGGTCGCCTCTCTTGCCCTGCGGAATTCGGCACCGAAGCGAAGGATGTCGGGTGAGGGTTCGAAATGCGGCGGCTGCCGGAAACGCTCGAATTGCGGCTCGGTGAAGCCGGCTTCCTCGACAGCGCATTTGACGATGCGCACGCGCAGGTCGAACCATGCGGCCTGGCCTGTGACCGGATCGGAATTCGAATAGCGTTTGCCCTGTGCATCGGCCGAGGTCTGGTCGCCGATGATATGGTTGAGCAGGAAGCCACGGTTGCTCTCGGCCGCGTCGTCCTTCAGCCCCCAGCTGCCGCGCCGCTTGCCGATGGCGTTCCAGGTCCAGACCGTGCTTTCGTTGACCCCGTCGATCAGCTTGATCTGCCCCTTCACCCTGCCGTTGATGCTTTCGATCCACACCCAGTCGTCATCGACAAGGCCAAGGCCGGCTGCCGTCCGGTGATGCACGAACAGCCGGTTCTGGCTGGTGATCTGCCGCAGCCACGCATTCTGCGATCCCCAGGAATGGTACATGTGCATGGGCCTCTGCGTCAGCGCATGCAGCGGATATTTTTCGAGGTCGACGACCGCTTCCTCGAAGGGCATGTACCAGAAGGGCAGCGGGTCCATGTAGGTCTCGATGCGCTGGCGATCGCCCTTTGGCGGCAATACGGGGCCATACCCACGCGCGGCGAGGCGGAAGCGCTGCATCGGCTCGCAATAGAGCTGGAAGACGATTGGCTCCGCCTTGGGGATGAAGCCCATCTGCACCGCGAAGTCGAGATAGGAGCGGTTGGCCATCTTATAGTAGCGCTGGTCGTCGGCGAAATCGTGATGCCAGAAGCCGCCATTGTCGATGTAGCGCTGCAACTGATCCGGGTTGGCCTCGCCCCTGCCGGTCGAGGTCCCATCCTTGCCGCGCCAGCCGGCGAGCGGGCCGATGCCGGGCGTGCGCTCATGATTGACGATGTAGTCGGCGTAGTCGCGGTATTTGGCCGTGCCGTCCTCATCGACGAAACCGGGCATGCCGAGCCGGGCGCCGAGTTCGATCAGCACCGACTGGAACGGCCTGACGTCGCGGTCCGGCTCGACGACGGGATAGCGGATGGCGTCGCCCGGTCCGTCGGCATGGCTGATGGGCCGGTCGAGCAGGCTGATGCAATCATGCCGCTCGAGATAGGTGGTATCCGGCAGCACCAGGTCGGCGAACGGCACGGTCTCGGAATAATAGGCATCGGAATAGATGATGAAGGGAATCTTGTAGTTGCCCGCTTCGTCGCTGTCGGTCAGCATGGCAATGGTCTCAACGGTGTTCATCGAGGAATTCCACGCCATGTTCGACATATACATCATCAGCGTATCGATCGGGTACGGGTCGCCGGCCCAGGCATTGCGGATGACGGTGTGCATCAGGCCGTGCGCGGCCAGCGGCGCGTCCCAGGAATAAGCCTTGTCGATACGAAGCGGTGTGCCGGCCTCATCGACAAGCAAATCGTCCGGCCCGCAGACGAAACCGAGTGGCATGCCGTCAAGCGGCGTCATCGGCTTGACGGTTTTGCCGGCCGGCTTCGGTCCTGGCGGAGCGGAGCGGGGGTAGGGCGGCTTGAAACGGAAACCGCCGGGAACATCCACCGTGCCCAGCAACACTTGGAGGAGATGGATGGCGCGGCAGGTGTGAAAGCCGTTCGAATGGGCCGAGATGCCGCGCATGGCGTGCATCGAGACAGGCCGCCCTTTGATGGTCTCGTGCCGGCGCCCGGCCCAGTCGGTCCAGGCGATCGGCAGTTCGATCGTCTGTTCGAAGGCGACATGCGCAAGTTCGGCGGCGATCCTGCGGATCGTATCGGCGGCAATGCCGCAACGCTCGGCGACCGCGTCCGGCGCATAGCTCTCATCGAGGTAGCGGTCGGCGATGAGCTGAAACACCGGGACGCAGTGGCGCCCGCCGATCGTGAAGCTGCCCGTCAGTGCCGGCTTCGCACTGGCATCAGTGGCGCCGACAGGCGTCTTCGCAACCCTGTCCCACGCCAGGGGATTTCCGTCGGCGTCGCGCACGAACAGCCCGTCATCGGCGGCACCCGACTCCTGCACGACGAGAACATGGGCATTGGTGTAGCGCAGCAGATAATCGAGATCGACGCGGCCCGCCTTGAGCAATTCGTGGATGAGGGCGAATACGAACAGCCCATCGGTGCCGGGCCGAATGCCGATCCAGTCGTCTGCGATGGCATTGTAGCCGGTGCGGCACGGGTTGATCGAGACGACCTTGGCGCCGCGCGCCTTGAGTTTGCCGAGGCCGATCTTGATCGGGTTGGAATCGTGATCCTCGGCGACGCCGAACAGCATGAAATACCGGGTGTTGTCCCAGTCGGGCTCACCGAATTCCCAGAACGAACCGCCGATCGTGTAGAGACCGCCGGCCGCCATGTTGACCGAGCAGAAGCCGCCATGGGCGGCAAAGTTCGGCGTGCCGAACTGGCTCGCCCACCAGCCGGTCAGCGACTGCGACTGATCGCGGCCGGTGAAGAAGGCCAGTTTCTTGGGGTCGGTCCGGCGGATCGCCGAGAGCCGTTCGGTGGCGATCGAAAACGCCTCTTCCCATTCGATCTCGCGGAACTCGCCAGAGCCGCGCAGGCCGGTGCGCAGCAGCGGCTTCTTCAGCCTTGCCGGACTGTAGTGCTGCATGATGCCGGAGCTGCCCTTGCCGCAGATCACGCCGCGATTGACCGGGTGGTCCTTGTTGCCGTTGATGTAGCGGACCTTGCCATCCTTGATGTGCACATCGATGCCGCAGCGGCAGGCGCACATGTAGCAGGTCGTCTTGGCGATGCTGTCGGAAACATCAGGCGAGGTGTCGACGCCGTCGCCTTCGTCAGGCGCTCGCGTGTCGGCAAGCGGGCGTTGCGATGGTGCCGAATTCGCGCCGCGCGGCGGTCCCTGCATCATGATCCGGTGGCGCCTGTACGGCCCATGGATTTGGCCCGCGTCTTCGGTCCGGGGCCGCGCATGTAATGCTCTTCCGGGTGGTAGCGATCGCCGGCCAGCCGCCGTCTTATGCCGCGGGTCCAATGCGCAAGCAGGGATCTGAACCGCCCGACCATTCTGCTCTCTGCGATCTCTCGGCGAATTTTTTCTAACTTCACCCAAAAACTTAGAATAAAGCTATCGATCCGTCTAATCAGTTGTTCTTGTAAATTCGATCGATATTGGTTCTTAATGCAGACATGACCCTGGACCAGTTGCGGATTTTCGTCGCCGTCGCAGAGCGCGGCCATATGACCAAGGCGGCGGAACTGCTGGGCATTTCGCAGTCGGCCGCATCGGCCGCCATCCGGGCGCTTGAAGAACAGCACGGCGTCCATCTGTTCAACCGCGTCGGCCGCAACATCGAGCTTGCCCAGACCGGCCACCGGTTCCTGCCGGAGGCCAAGGCCGTGCTCGAGCGGGCCGCCGCCGCGCGCAATGTGCTGGAGCATGTCTCACAGACCGTCACCGGCAGCCTCTCGATCGCCGCCAGCCAGACCATCGCCAGCTATTGGCTGCCGCGCCGGCTGGCTTCCTTCCACGAAGCCTATCCGGCCGTCAGGCTAAGCGTCTCCATCGGCAACACCAGGCAGGTCGAGGCCAATGTCCTCGATGGCGCCGCGGATCTCGGCCTGGTCGAAGGCCGCACCGAGTCCGACATATTGCGCCGCGCCAAGGTCGACGTCGACAGGCTGATGCTGGTGGTTGCCAGCGCGCATCCGGAGATCCCCGAAGTCGCGCCCGGCCGCCCTGACATCAAGGGCCTGCGCTGGATCATCCGCGAGGGTGGTTCGGGTACGCGCGAGGTGCTGGAGGATCTGGCGCGCCACGAAGGGATTTCGCTCGCCGACCTCCAGATATTCCTGGTGCTGCCGAGTAATGAGGCTATCCGCCAGGCGGTCGAGGCAGGAGCCGGCGCCACCATCATTTCGGAGCTTGTCGTGGCCCGCGCCGTGGCCGAAGGCGGTCTGAGATCGGTGCCGCTCGAACTGCCGAAACGCGACTTCGCCATGATCACTCATCGCGATCGCCAGGCAAGCCTGGCCCAGATGGCGCTCAAGGCACATCTGGGTACGGAGATGAACGGGTCCGCGCCAAGATAGGGTCCGTTGAGATTCAGGTCAGGCCGAGTCGAAAATGGCTGACGCCGAGAACCGGAGCGGAGCGTACTTAAAGTACGTGAGCACCGGAAGCGCAGGTACCAGCCATTTGCAGGCCGGCATCACCTGAATATCAATGGACCCTGATCAGCCGAACTTCCGTTGGGCATCTAGCGCCAGCCCAAGTCCGACCGAGCCGAACATGTCGCCTTCGATGACGGACGCCTGCGGCACCAGCGACAGGATTTCTCGTCTGGCCAGCGGGATCGCGGTCGATCCGCCAGTCAGGAACACCGCGGTGATGTCGGATGGCTTCACCTCAGCGTCACGGATGGTCTGCGCCACCGTTGCTGTGACACGCTCGATATCCCTGGCGATCGTGGCATCCAGCCCGTTGCGCGTGATTTCGGCGGCGAACTCCGCACCCGGCAGCTTCACCACGACATCTGCGGACGATCTGTCGGTCAGCTGTATCTTGGCCTTCTCGACGAGTGCCGCCAGCGCGTGTCCATAGCGGTGTTCGACGATGTGGATGAAACGGCCGACCAGGTCGGCGCGCTCGGCCTCGTAGCGGATCTGGCGCAGATGCGTCATCGCCCTGGCGGTGTAGACCAGATTGATGCGCTGCCATGTCGCCAGATCGATGAAGTAGCTTGCCGGCAGATTGCGCTTGCCGTCCTTGGTTGGCGTCAAATAGCCGAGCTGCGGCATCACATGGGCGATGCTCAGCTGCCGATCGAAATCCGTGCCGCCGATGTGGACGCCCCGGCTGGCCAGGATGTCGTCCTTGCGGTCGAGCGACCGGGAGCGCTGCGGTGAAACGCGCACGATCGAGAAGTCCGACGTGCCGCCGCCCATATCGATGATCAGCGCCAGTTCCTCGCGCGTCACCTTCTGCTCGTAGTCGAGCGCCGCCGCGATCGGCTCGAACTGGAAAGCGATGTGCTTGAAGCCCTGGGCACACGCGGCGTTCTCGAGTTCGCTTTGCGCCTTCGCGTCGGCCTCGGCATCGTCATCGACGAATTGCACCGGCCGGCCAAGCACGACGGTCTCGACCGTATCGCCGGCATCTGCTTCCAGCCTCTTCTTGAGATGGCCGAGGAACATGCCGACGATCTCCATGAAGCCGATCGACCGCGATTTGATGCGGGTCTTTTCATGGGCCAGCGAACTGCCGAGCACGCTCTTCAGAGAACGCATCAGCCGGCCTTCGACGCTGTCGGTGTAGTTGGCGATGGCGTGGCGGCCAAAGCAGGTGCGGTTGTCCTCGAAGTTGAAGAATACGGCACTGGGTAGCGTCACCTGGCCGTCCTCAAGCACGACGAGCCGCGGCTGCCCGTTGCGGACCACGCCAACGGTGGAGTTCGAAGTCCCGAAGTCGATGCCGCCGAAGGCTGGTCGCATGACAAGTTCCTGTATTTGTCGTCGGCGAGCCAAGAGGCGCCATGAGAAATCGCGCGCTGTCCGGGGACGGGCTGCTCTGCCGAACCGAATTGTTTGTGTGTGCCATTTGGCCGGGGAGCGCGGTCTACCGCATGCCTCGGCAAAGGGAAACCACTTTTCGGGAAAGTTCTGAAGTGCGTCGCGTTTGAGCGGATTCACGCGACGCACTTCAGGTCTTGATTCGATGCATGTCGTTCTCCCAAAACCGGGGCCACTTTTGGGCGACATGCATTAGTCCCGCCGGAAGATCAGCCTTCCAAGCCAGCCAGTCAGCATGGCCAGCGATATCGCGAAGACGCCATAGAGGAACGAATAATTGTGCGCGACACGGAAGATCGACTGCTCGAAACCGGATTTGCGGATTTCGAGCTGGGCCGAGCTTTCCTTGATGAACAGGCCGCTCTTGAACAGGAACGCGCGGGCTTTATGGGTTCCAACTGGCACATTCGGTGCCAGCCTGACGGTGGCGCGGAAAAGGTTCTGCGACAAAAATTGCACGCCGCCGACATTCTCGCTGTAGAGGCCGGTCGCCGACTTGCGCTCCCGCAGTGCCGCCGTGAACTCCTCGATCGTCGCCGGGCTGTCGCCGGCATCGGCGGGCTGCATATAGAGGTTGGAGGCGCCGAGCGACAGCTGCTTGTAGCTGTTGGGTTCGGTGATGTCCTGCAGCGGCCGCGTCGTCGCCACCGAATAGGAGACGGGCACGTTTTCGAAGGTCTCGGAGTCCAGATTGACCCAGACGCCGAGCACCCTGTCCTTGCGGCGCACCACCACCGGCTTGGGCGGACCTTCGAGCACGACGATGACGTCGTAACGGCCTTGGCGCGCGACGAGTGGATCCGGGTTTTCCAGCGAACCGAAGATGGTCAGGTCGGCCCCGGAAAAGCCGGCGGTGATCGAGACGTTGTCGGTGGAGAGCCCGATCTGGATGCCTTCGGTCAGCGGGACCTGTGCCTTCGCCGGCACGGCGGCCGCAAGCAGCGACAGGACAATGGCGGTTGCGAATGTGTTGCGAGCCCTCATCAGTTGAGGCCCGCGGCAGACAGCGAATAGAGGTTGGGCGGGGTGACGAACAGATCGATCGCCAATCGTATCGCCACCGCCAGCACGAGCAGCGCCAGCAACGCCCTGAGCTGCTCGCCGCGCAGCCTCTGGCCGGCCTTGGCGCCGTACTGCGCACCGGCGACGCCGCCCGCCATCAGCAGGAAGGCCAGCACGACATCGACCGTCTGGTTGGTGGTGGCGTGGACCAGCGTCGTATAGGCGGAGGTGAAGATGATCTGGAACAGCGAGGTGCCGATGACGACGTTGGTCGGCACTTTCAGCAGATAGATCAGTGCCGGCACCATGATGAAGCCGCCGCCGACGCCCATGATCGACGACAGGAAGCCGATACCGGCGCCAAGGCCAAGTACGGGGATGACGCTGACGAACAGTTTTGACGCCCTGAACCGCATCTTCAGCGGCAAGCGGTGGATCCAGTTGTGCTGGCCGGATTTCTTCAGCACCGGCGCCGCACCGCTGCGCGTGGCGCGCAGCGCATTGACGCTTTCGACCAACATCAGCCCGCCGACGGTGCCGAGCAGCACGACGTAGAGCAGCGAGATGAACAGGTCGAGCTGGCCGAGGCGGCGCAGGAAGGCGAAGACGTAGATGCCGCCGGTGGAGCCGACAATGCCGCCGGCCAGCAACACCCCGCCGAGCTTGAAATCGAGCGTACCCCGCTTCATGTGCGAAAGGACGCCGGAGACGGAGGAGGCGATGACCTGGTTGGCGCCGGTGGCGACAGCGATCGCCGGGGGTATGTTGTAGAAGATCAACAGCGGCGTGATGAGGAAGCCGCCGCCGACACCGAACATGCCCGACAGGAAACCCACCGCCGCGCCCATGGCCAGCAGGACGAAGATATTGACGGAAATTTCCGCGATCGGGAGATAGATGCCCACCCGTCAGTCTCGATCAGTTCTGCCTGTCGGCGAATGCAACCGTTGCGGGCATCTTGGACCGACAAGCCAATTCGTTCTTGCGCCGGAGGTGCTGCGAAGTCAAACCGCGCTACGCCGCCGAAACAAAAAACATCTCAATCAGTTAACAGGCGAATGTGTGGCAGAGGCGTCGTGGAAACGACGCCTCCGCCGTTATTTGCGCGCCAGCAGCGCCTTGACCAGTTTTTCATCGACTTCGCCGGTCGCCGGCATCTTGTTGTCGGTCTGGAAAGCCATGATCGCGGTCTTCGTCTTCTGGCCCATCTTGCCGTCGGCGCCGCCGGCGTCGTAGCCGTTCTTGTTGAGAATGCGCTGGATGTTCTGGACGGCCTTCTTCATGTCGATGCTGGCTGTCGTCTGCGGTGTGCCGTCCTGCCAGGATTCAGGAATGTCGGCCGAATTGGCCGCCGCATCCAACGGCTTGGCCTTCCACAGCTCAGTCGCGGCGCGGGCGCGTTCGAGCTGCTCGGGCCGCAGCGCATTGGCGATCTCGTCACGCTTGGCCGCCGCATCCTTGTCGCCGGTCTTGGCGACAAGCGCGAACCATTTGTAGGATTCCTCGAGGTTCTGTTTCATGCCGACGCCCTTAGCGGCGAGGATGCCGAGGTTGAACTGGCTGTCCTTGACGCCGACATCGGCCGCCGCCTGGAACCAGTGCGCGGCCGATTCATTGTCGGTCACGCCGTCTGCCGCCATGGCGAACAGGACGGCTAGATTGTGCATGCCGCTGGCGTTGCCCTGTGCTGCGGCAAGCTGGTACCAGGTCTTCGCCTTCTTGATGTCGCGCGCGACGCCGATGCCCTTTTCGTAGAAATTTCCGATGCGGTATTCGGCCGGCGCGAAGCCGAGTTCCGCCGATTTCTCGTACCATTTGGCCGCTGCCGCCATGTCTTCCTTGACGCCGCGCGACTCGGCATAGCGCGAGCCGATTTCGAACAGCGCCTTGGCGTCGCCGCCGGCGGCGGCATCACGCAAGGCGGGCGGGCCGGCGTCAGCGGGAATGTCGAACTTTGCCGTCGTCGCCGGCGAAGCGTCCACCGGCGGAACCGCGCCCGTGGTGTCCTTGGCGATGGTCGGCTCTGCCGCCATAGGCTGGATGCCGGTGTCGGTATCGGCAGCTTCCGGGGCGACCGGAACGGTCGAGGGCGGCGCAGCCGGGGCTGTTGTCTCGGACACCGCTGGGTTCGCATCGGCCGATGTGGCCAAGGCGACGGGCGCCGGAACCGGCTCGGCGGTCGGCGCGGCACCCATCGACGGCTCGGCGCCTGACGGCGTGGCAATCATGCTTTGCGCGGCCATGT
The DNA here is from genome assembly GCF_040321855.1 of Mesorhizobium sp. M0227. NCBI lineage: Bacteria > Pseudomonadati > Pseudomonadota > Alphaproteobacteria > Hyphomicrobiales > Phyllobacteriaceae > Mesorhizobium > Mesorhizobium sp. M0227. The sequence continues at coordinate 114,187 of NZ_JAMYSJ010000016.1, forward strand.
CGTCCTTGGTTGCCGGTGCGGACGGCTCGGCCTGTCTGACGGCATGGTCCGGCGCGCTTTCCACTGCCGCGGGCTGCGCGTCCGTCTTTGGCTGGCTCGCGGCATCGAGCGAGGCGGTCTGCACCGGCTGCGAGGCGACGATCGGCGCGACATCGTTGCTCGCCACCTGGGCCGGATCGGCGAAGAAGGCCTTGCCCAGTTGCAGAGCGCCCAGCGCCAGCAGGATCGCGGTTGTCCCCATCAGGATCGGCTTGCGCCGTGCCTTGAGCAGGTCGCCGATCCGCAGCGCCTTCACCGGTCCGGTCACCGTCGACTGGCGCTTCAGCGCATCGGCCTCGGCGGCCGCGGCCCGCCCCGCGCGCGGGGCCGCGGCGATAAAGTCCGATTTGGCGGCATCGGTGTCGCTGGGCTTGGCCGGCTGGCCGCGCTCGTCACGCACGCGCTTCATGATGGCATTGAGGTCAGGTGCGCCGGAGCCGGGCTCCAGCGGCCGGTTGGCCATTTTCGGATCGAGCGGCTCGTCGAGATCGACGCTCGGGATCGGGGCACTCGGCGCCGAGCCGGCCAGTGGCGGGATGTCCGCCTCCTTCTTGCCCTTGAAGGCGCGGGCCAGCCCGCCGAACAACGACTTGCGGCCGCCTGCCTGTTCGCCTTTCTCGGCGATCGTGTCCGAACCGAGCGCGGCCATGGCAGCCGCCGCCGCAGCCTCGGCCGGCGTGCGCGTGCCGATACCAATACCCAGGTCGCCACGCGTACCCAGGTCGCCACGCGTACCCAGGTCGCCACGCGTACCCAGGTCGCCACGCGCACTCGGCTCGTTGCGCAGGATGGCGGCGGCACGGCCATCGAGATCGGCCATGTCCCCGGTCAATGGCAGGGGCTGATCGATATCCATCGACGGCGCGTCGACAGCCATCTTGGGCCGCCGGGCGCCGCGCCAGTTGCTCGGCTCGGCCGGTGCCGCATCCAGCAATTCGCTCATCGCCTCGACCGGCTCGCCGGGTTCGAGCGAACCTAGCCGGTCGACGATCTTGAGCAACGTGTCGTGGATGGCCTCGAACGTTCTCGAATTGCGCTCGTCGGAGCGCCGCGTCAGCGTTTCAAGTGTCTTCAAATCCTGGGCGAGGCCGGAAACCGCGGTCGTATTAGCGCTCGAACCGGCCAGCGATTGCACTGCGTTCTCGGCCGCTTCGCGCGCCGCGCCAAGGATGGAATCGCGGGTTCCTGCGAGCGACTTTTCAATTTCGTTGAGACGCGGGCTGATGTCCTCGAATTCCGGCAGCGGGGTGCTGGGCTTGGAAAGATGAGCGGACAGGCCGGCAACCTGTGCTTCCAGGCTGCGGATCAGCGCCGGATCGATGCCGGCGACCTGTGCGGCCGACGCGTCCAGCCGGCTTGAAATGTCTTCGAGCCGGCTCTCCAGGCCGCGGATCGCGGCTTCGCCCGCGGGATCGGGCACACGCGTTTCCATACGCTTGGCGAGCGCCGTAAAGCGGGCATCGATGGCTTCCATGATGCCGGCGCTGTCGACCTGCGGCATGCGCTGGTCGAGCCTGTCGGCAACCTCGTCCAGTCTGCGCTCGAGATCGCGGAACAGCATGTTGCCCTGTTCGATGGCGTCACCCTGGCGGCGTTCCATCATGCTCGACAGCACGTCGAAGCGCTGCTCCAGCCCATGGAAGATGTAGTCGGCGTCAGGCATGGCGGGCGCCTGGTCGATCTTGTCGGCGATGAGTGCGATCTGCTTGGCCAGGCGCTCCATCGCCTGCTCGGGCAGATTGGCGCGACCGCCGAGCTCGTCGACCCGACCGGACAGCGTGCTCAGCCGGTCCATGACCGCGTTGCCTGGACGATCCTGCGCCACTTCCTCGATCTGGCTGGCAAGCGAGTCGATCCGCCTCTCGATGCGCTCGAAAGCCTCGTGGTCGAATGAATTGGCTTGCGCCGCGACCGTGGATGCGACGATGGCGCGGGAGATCTCGTCCAGCCGCTCGTCGATCATGCCAAGTGTGTCGCTGCCGCGATTGTCCTGCTGGCTGGCGAAATGGTCGACAGCGCCGGCAAGCGTGCGCACCTTCTCCTCCAGCGAGCGCAGCGACAACGATTCCGGCAAATTGTTGACGGCATTGCTGATTTGCTCCAGCCGGGCCGTCAGAGCAGACAGGCCCGGGTCGTCCGAGCGCTTGAGCTGGTCGGCGTCGACGCGGTCTTCGAACGCCGTCCAGCGGCGATCGAAATCGTCCCAGCGGCGGTCGACCTTCTGCACGCTCTCTTCGCGTGCCAGCGTGTCGAGTGCGGCTTTGACCTGTTCGAGTTCGAGCCGCAGCATGTTGACGCTTCTGTCGTCGCTCTTCTCGGCCAGGGTCTGGATGGCGCCCGAAAGCCGCTCGAACTCAAGGCCGAGTTCAGCACTGCCCTTGGCCAAAGCACCGGGCCTTGCGCCTGACTGGAAAGCCCGCTCGATGTCCTTGCGCAGCGCTTCGAATTCCCGCTGCAGACCTGCGGTCATCTGGTGGCGCAGTTCCTCGCGCATGCCGCGCAATTCGCCGGCGATCTTGCCGACCATGGCGACGCCATCCTCCTGGCCGCGCACGCGATCGATATCGCGGGCAATGGCCTGGTAATTCTGCTCGAAAGCGGCGGCTCCCTGCATCGGGCTCTTCGGACGCGGCGCGGGCTGCGGGTCCTCATACCAGCGCTGCTGGCCAGAGGGCCGGGCGGCGGGATAGCGCGCGTCGGCAGCATATTGGCGGGGATCGGTTTGGCGCAGATCTGGTTGGCGGGGATCGGGACGTGCCATCGGATCCTCGCGCGTCCGCTCCAGCCGCTGCTCCAGCGTCTCCAGCGACTGGTTCAACTGCTCGAGCGTGGTCTGCGGCCTGCGCTGCCTGCCGGCATTGAGTGTATCGAGATAGGACCGCTTGCTGTTCATCGGTGCGTCCGTCTTTCAGAATGGCTGGCTCGCGGCCAGTTCCCCCAGGTCCCTATCGGAACGAAGGCGACCGGCGGCGATGCCGCGGCGGAAGACGAGCTTCCCGGGCTCTCGCCCGCGCTCCGAAAAACCGTGAAAAATTCGATACAGGATAAACACGGGTAGCCGACCCGCCCACATTTCCCCCAACGTGGTAAACAACGCGTTAACCAAACTTAAGAAATTGAAAGGATGTCGGCTGCCGGCCTGACGGTGCGGCATAAAGGGCGCCGCGCAGAACGCCCTTGCGTCATCATGCGGCAATCGGTATAGAATTGACGTAAACGTAAAAGGCGCATTGAGCGCATGTTTGCGATTTGTTTGTTGAAACCACGACTGGAAGCAGGCCCCCGCTTCCAGTCAGGCGACGCACGGTCCGAGACCGCGACGCCACCAGACGGGGAAGCCAGTGACCATGAAGCTTATCTCGGCCGGCGAGACCGCGGCCAATACCAATATGTCTGCCGAAGCCGGCGAGGATCTCGTCCGCATCGGCGAGATGGCGAAGAAATATGGAGTGACGCTGCGCACGCTGCGTTTCTACGAAGACAAAGGCCTGCTCAACCCGCAGCGTGACGGATCGACCCGTCTCTACACGCGCCGCGACAAGGCCCGTCTCAAGCTGATCCTGCTTGGCCGCAAGGTTGGATTCTCGCTGCGCGATGTCAAGCAGATGATGGATCTCTACGATCCGACCGGTTCAAACACCAAGCAGCTCAAGCTCGCGCTGGACAAGTCGGAAAAGCAGCTTGCCCGCCTGCAGAAGCAAAAGGCGCTGATCGACGACGCCATCAACGAGCTGAGCGGCTCGATGTCGGCGGTGCGACAGATGCTGAGCGAGCGTTCGGCACCGCAGGCGAGCGCCGCCAGCTAAGTCCTCCGCCAATTGTCTGACGATCAAAGCCGCGTGGCCTGCCACGCGGCTTTTCGTTGTCCTGGCCCACTCTTATGGCCTTTCGGCGCTGGCTTGCGCAACGTCGCGCCGCTACGCTCATTGCTCCAGTGGGCGGGGAATCTTGTCGCATCGAAAAAATTGACGTTTACGCACACGTCAATTTTTGCTATCCGCTCCCAATATGGGTCCGCATGCCGCCCTGGCTTGTCTTGGGGGTATTCGGACCGGGTTTGCAGGGTGGAGAAAAGCATGCCGACATACAGGGCTCCGGTCCAGGATACGCTGTTCGTGCTCAACGAGGTTCTGGGTTATCAGCGTTATTCGAACCTTCCCGGATTTGCCGATGCCACGCCCGATGTGCTCGAGGCGATCCTCGCCGAAGGCGCCAAGCTCGCCGAAAACGTCATGCATCCGCTGAACCGTGTCGGCGACATGGAAGGCTGTGTGCGTCACGACGATGGCTCGGTGACCACGCCGAAAGGCTTCAAGGAGGCCTTCGACCAGTATCGTGAGGGCGGCTGGATGGGATTGGCCGCACCCGTCGAGTTCGGCGGCCAGGGCCTGCCCTATGCCGTGCACACCGCTGTCGCCGAATATATGGTCTCGGCCAATATGTCCTTGATGATGTATCCGGGCCTGACGCAGGGTGCGATCGCCGCGATCATCACCCACGGCACCGACGAGCAGAAGGCGACATGGTTGCCGAGGATGATCGAGGGTGCCTGGACCGGCACCATGAACCTGACAGAGCCGCATTGTGGCACGGATCTCGGCCTGTTGCGGACAAAGGCGGTGCCGAACGGCGATGGCACCTATAAAATTTCAGGCCAGAAGATCTTCATCTCGGCCGGCGAACACGACATGTCGGACAACATCGTCCATCTGGTTCTGGCCCGCATCGAGGGCGCGCCGGAAGGCGTCAAGGGCATCTCGCTGTTCATCGTGCCGAAGCTCAAGCTCGACCCGTCGGGCAATCCGGGCACCAGGAACACCGTCTCCTGCGGCTCGATCGAGGAGAAGATGGGCATCCATGGCAATTCGACCTGCGTCATGAACTATGACGAGGCTGAGGGCGCGCTGCTCGGCGAGGCCAATGGCGGCCTGAAGGCGATGTTCACGATGATGAACGAGGCGCGCCTCGGCGTCGGCCTGCAGGGGCTTTCGCTGTCGGAGATCGCCTACCAGAACGCCGTGTCCTACGCCAAGGACCGTTTGCAGGGCCGCTCATTGTCGGGGCCGAAGGCGCCGGACAAGAAGGCCGACCCGATCATCGTCCATCCCGACATCCGCCGCAGCCTGATGACCATGAAAGCCTTCAACGAGGCCGGCCGCGCGCTGGCGCTGTGGACGGCGATCAAGTCCGATGTCGCTCACCGCTCGGGTGACGACAAGGACCGCCAGGCCGCCGACGACTACACCGGCCTGATGACACCGGTGGTCAAGGGCGTGCTCACGGACAAAGGGTTCGACCACGCCGTCATGGCGCAGCAGGTGTTCGGCGGTCACGGCTATATAGAAGAGCATGGCATGAGCCAGTTCGTGCGCGATGCCCGCATCGCCATGATCTATGAAGGCGCCAACGGCATCCAGGCGCTCGACCTCGTCGGCCGCAAGCTCGGCCTGAATGGCGGCCGCGCCGTGCAGGCCTTCTTCAAGGAGGTCGGTGAGTTCTGCGAGGAGAACCGCTCCGACGAGAAGATGGCGCCATTCACCAAGGCGCTGAAGAAAGGTCTCAACGATTTGCAGGCGGCGACCATGTGGCTGGTGCAGAACGGCATGGCCAAGCCCGACAATGCCGGTGCGGCCTCGACCGACTACATGCATCTCTTCGGCCTGGTTGCTCTGGGCTATATGTGGGCGCAGATGGCCAAGGTGGCACTTGGCAAGACTGACGCCAATGGCGCGCAATCCTCTTATGAAAACAACGTGGCTTTCTACGACAACAAGGTCGTGACGGGGCGCTTCTTCATGGAGCGGATCATGCCGGAGACGTCGGCGCATCTCGCCCGCATTTCGAGCGGCGCCGACACATTGATGGCACTGCCGGCGGAAGCGTTCTAAAGATGACCTGCGTCCCCCTCCCTCTCGAGGGGAGGGTGGCCCGAAGGGCCGGGAGGGGTCGTTGCGGCAGTGCGCCGGCTTCAGTTTCGATGATGCATCTCGGGAGGAGTATCATACCAGCATGACCAACCCAGCTGAAATCCTTGGCCTTCCGAAGCCCTCCTGGGCGGCGGACGAGGTCGGCATGCTCTACGACATGGCGCATCGCTTCATGTCGGAGGAGATCGCGCCGCGCTACGACGAGTTCGAGAAGAACGAGATGGTCGATCGCGAAAGCTGGCTGAAGGCAGGTTCCGCCGGCCTGCTCTGCGCCTCGATGCCGGAGGAATATGGCGGTTCCGGCGGCACATTCGCGCATGAGAGCGCTATCATCGAGGCCATCGGCCATGTCGGTGTCGACGGGTTCGGCATCGGCCTGCACAATTCGATCGTCGCCCCTTATATCCTCCACTACGGCTCCGAGGAGCAGAAAAAGAAATGGCTGCCGAAACTGGCGACCGGCGAGCTGATCGGCGCCATCGCCATGACCGAGCCCGGCGCCGGCTCCGACCTGCAGGGCGTCAAGACGCGGGCGCAGAAGGATGGCAATCAATACAAGATCAACGGTTCCAAGACCTTCATCACCAATGGGCAGCTTGCGAACTTCATCATCGTCGTCACCAAGACCGATCCGGAGAAGGGCGCCAAGGGCACCTCGCTGATCGTCGTCGAGACCGACGAGGTCGAAGGTTTTCAGCGCGGCCGTAACCTCGACAAGATCGGGCTCAAGGCCAACGACACGTCGGAGCTGTTCTTCAACGACATGCGCGTGCCGACCTCCAACCTGCTCGGCCACGAGGAAGGGCAGGGCTTCGTCCAGTTGATGCAGCAACTGCCGCAGGAGCGACTGCAGATCGGCACCGGCGCCATTGCGATGATCGAGCGGGCGCTGGCGCTGACTATTCGTTACGTCAAGGAGCGCAAGGCGTTCGGCAAGGCGATCATCGATTTCCAGAACACCCAGTTCAAGCTGGCCGAACTCAAGACCGAGGCCACCATCGGCCGCGTCTTCTACAATGATTGCGTCACCCGCCACATCGCCGGCGGCCTCGATCCTGTGACCGCGTCGATGGCCAAGTACTGGCTCAGCGACCTGCAGGGAAAAGTCGTCGACGAATGCCTTCAACTGCATGGCGGCTATGGCTACATGAATGAATATCCGATCGCCCGCATGTTCCGCGACGCTCGCGTCCAGCGCATCTACGGCGGCACCAATGAGATCATGAAATTGCTGATCGGCCGCTCTCTCTGAGGGCGACGACCGGCAAACCCAAGGAGCAAGCAAATGGCTGAAGCTTATGTCTATGACGCTGTGCGCACACCGCGCGGCAAGGGCAAGAAGGACGGATCGCTGCACGAGGTGCCGGCGGTGCGGCTTGCCGCCAAGACGCTCGAGGCGCTGCGCGACCGCAATGGGCTCGACACCGGCAATGTCGATGACATCATCTTCGGCTGCGTCGATCCGGTCGGCGAAGCCGGCTCGGTCATTCCGCGCGCCGCCGCCTTCGAGGCCGGCTACGACACCAAGGCGCCCGGCATGCAGATCTCACGCTTCTGCGCTTCCGGGCTCGACGCCATCAATTTCGGCGCCGCCAAGATCGCGCAGGGCGCCGATGAGATCGTCATTGCCGGCGGCGTCGAATCGATGTCGCGTGTCGGCATGGGCGCCTCGGGCGGCGCCTGGTTCATGGATCCTTCGGTCGGCCTGCCCGGCTGGTTCGTGCCGCAAGGCATCTCGGCCGACCTGATCGCCACCAAATACGGCTTCAGCAGAGACGACGTCGACGCCTATGCGGTCGAGAGCCAGAAGCGCGCCGCCAAATCCTGGGCCGATGGCCGCTTCAAGAATTCCGTCGTCCCGATCAAGGACCAGAACGGCCTGACCATCCTCGACCATGACGAACATATGCGCCCGTCCACCGACATGCAGTCGCTGGCCTCGCTCAACCCGTCCTTCGTCATGCCAGGCGAAATGGGCGGCTTCGATGCCGTCGCCGTGCAGAAGCATCCCGAGGTGGAAGAGGTCAATCACGTCCATCATGCCGGCAATTCCTCCGGCATCGTCGATGGCGCCGCCGCCGTGCTGCTCGGTTCGAAGAAGGCGGGCAAGGCGATGGGGCTGAAGCCGCGCGCCCGCATCCGCACCTTCGCCAACATCGGCTCCGAGCCGGTGCTGATGCTGACCGGCCCGGTCGACGTCACCGAGAAGCTGTTGAAGCGCGCCAAGATGAAGCTCTCGGACATCGACCTGTTCGAGCTCAACGAAGCCTTCGCTTCGGTGGTGCTGCGCTACATGCAGGCGTTCGACATCGATCACGACAAGATCAACGTCAATGGCGGTGCTATCGCTATGGGTCATCCGCTCGGCGCCACCGGCGCGATGATCTTCGGCACGGTGCTGGACGAACTCGAGCGCCGCGATCTCAACACCGCTCTGGTGACGCTGTGCATCGGCGCTGGCATGGGAACCGCAACCATCATCGAACGCGTCTGACGGGGAGAGAAACGATGAGCTACACCAATTTCACCCTCGACATCGACGCCGACGGCATTGCGCTGGTCACCTGGGACATGCCTGGCCGCTCGATGAACGTTTTCACCGAAGAGGCGATGCGGGAATTGAACGCCATTGTCGACAAGGTGGCTGGTGATGCCGCCATCAAGGGCGCCGTGATCACTTCCGGCAAGGATACCTTCTCCGGCGGTGCAGACATCACCCTGCTGCAGAAGATGCTGACGACCTTCGCTGCGGAAAAGGGCAAGGACGCCGAAAAGGCGACCAAGGCGCTGTTCGACAATGCCGGCATGATGACCGGCCTGTTCCGCAAGCTGGAAACTTGCGGAAAGCCGTGGGTGTCGGCGATCAACGGCACCTGCATGGGCGGCGCCTTCGAATTGTCGCTCGCCTGCCACGGCCGTGTCGCCGCCGACAGCGACAAGGTAAAAATGGCGCTTCCCGAGGTGAAGATCGGCATCTTCCCCGGCGCCGGCGGCACCCAGCGCGTACCGCGGCTGACCGATCAGCAGCAGGCGCTGCAGATGCTGACCTCCGGCCAGACCCTGTCGCCGCAGAAAGCCAAGTCTATGGGCCTGATCCATGAGATCGCCGAGCCGGTCAGACTGGTCGAGACCGCCAAGGCGATGATCAGGAATGGCCTGAAGCCGGTGGCGCCATGGGACGAGAAAGGTTTCAAGCTGCCCGGCGGCCCGATCTACTCGGTGGCGGGCGCCAATCTGTGGCCACCGGCCATCGCCATCCTGCGTCGCGAGACCTACGGCAATTATCCGGCCGCCGCCGCGATCCTCAAATGCGTCTATGAAGGCCTGCTGGTGCCGTTCGACACCGCCTTGCGCATCGAGCAGCGCTATTTCACCGAGATCATGCAGACCAGGGAAGCGGCGGCGATGATCCGCTCGCTGTTCGTGTCGCTGCAGGAACTGAACAAGGGCGCCCGCCGCCCGGCCGGCGTGCCGGAAACCAAATTCAAGAAGATCGGCATTCTCGGGGCCGGCTTCATGGGCGCGGGCATCGCCTATGTCACCGCCAAGGCCGGCATCCCGGTGGTGCTGCTCGACCGTGATCTGGAGTCGGCGACCAAGGGCAAGGCGCATTCCGACGGCCTGATCTCGGATCAGGTTAAGAAGGGCCGCGCCAAGCCGGAGGACAAGGACAAACTGCTGTCGCTGATCACGCCGACGGCGGACTATGCCGACCTTGCCGGCTGCGATCTGGTGGTCGAGGCCGTTTTCGAGGATTCGAGCGTGAAGAAGAGCGCCACCGAACAGGCGGAAGCCGTGCTGAAGCCATCGGCGATCTTCGCGTCGAACACCTCGACCATTCCGATCACCGGCCTGGCGAAGAATTCTGCGCGGCCGAAGAATTTCATCGGCATCCATTTCTTCTCGCCGGTCGACAAGATGATGCTGGTCGAGATTATTTTGGGCAAGAAGACCGGCGACAAGGCGCTGGCCACCGCGATCGACTTCGTTCGCGCCATCAAGAAGACGCCGATCGTCGTCAACGACACGCGCGGCTTCTACGTCAATCGCTGCGTGCTGCGCTACATGTCGGAAGCCTACAAGATGCTGATCGAGGGCGTTCCCGCGCCGATGATCGAGAACGCGGCGAAGGCAGCCGGCATGCCGGTCGGCCCCCTGGCGCTGACCGACGAGACGGCCATCGACCTTGCCCAGAAGATCATGAAGCAGACCATCAGGGATTTGGGCGACAAGGCGGTCGATCCCAAGCAGATGGCGCTGATCAACACCATGGTCGACGATCACGGCCGCTTCGGCCGCAAGAACGGCAAGGGTTTTTACGATTACCCGGCGAAGCCCGCCAAGAAGAAGCTGTGGCCGGGCCTTAGGGATCTCTATCCGCAGCTTGCACCCGAGAAGGTCGATTATGGGGAACTGCAGCAGCGGCTGCTGGTCACCATCGCGCTGGAAGCGGCGCGGGTGATGGAAGAAGGCATCGTCACCGACCCGCGCGAGGCCGATGTCGGCTCGATCCTCGCTTTCGGCTTCGCTCCCTACACCGGCGGTGCGCTGTCCTACATCGACGGCATCGGCGCCAAGGCATTCGTCAAGATCGCCAAGGGCTTGCAGAAGAAATACGGCGCCGAGTTCAAGGCGCCCAAGCTGCTGCTCGACATGGCCGAGAAGGGCGAGAGCTTCTACCAGCGTTTCGATCCCTATGCGAAAGGCGACGTGAAGCAGGCAGCCTGACGCATGAGCAAAATCAAGCGTCTTGCAGCGACCTTTGCGCGTCCAAGAGGACACGGGGCGCTGTAATGTATGTCTGGGCGCGCATGGTGCGCATGATGGCCACGGCACGCAGCCGTGGCCCCTACGTGATGGGCGGCGAAGGCCGGCTGGCTTTCCGCTGCCTGCCGACCGACATCGATTTCAACATCCATCTCAACAATGCGCGATACATGATGCTGGCCGATCTCGGCCGCATCGACCTGTTTGTTCGTGCAGGCCTCATCACGCTGGCAAGGAAGAATGGCTGGGCGCCGATGATGGGCGGACTGCAGGCGGTCTATGCACGCGAGATCAGGCTTTGGCGCCGCTTCGAAGTGGTGTCCTCGATCGAGACCTGGGAAGGCACCCAGGTTGTCGGCAAGCACCGCTTCGTCCTCGACAATAGCGAGACGGCCGCGTTGATCCTGACGACAGCCGGCGTCTACGATCGCAAGGCTCGCAACTTTCTTGAGATTGACGAGGTGGTTTCGGCACTTGGTCGTGCCGTGAACCCGCGGCCACCGACGCAAACGGAGCGGATTTTCATGACATCGCACCAGGGTCTGCGCAGCTTGGCCAAGGGCGTCGATCGATCCCGGTAATCGGACTTTCCGCGATCGACGGGAACGTTTGCAACCACTCCACGACCGGTGGACAAAACGACATTCCAAGACTAGAAGGGAAAGGTATTTTTTCCTGCACCGAAGGAGAGCGAGCATGCTCTCGCACGACCGAGTCTGGGCTGCCATCGATGCTCTTGCCAAGCGCTATTCGCTTTCGGCCTCGGGTTTGGCCAAGCGTGCGGGGCTCGATTCCACTGCCTTCAACAAGTCGAAGCGTTTGTCGTCGGATGGCCGGCCGCGCTGGCCCTCGACCGAATCACTGGCCAAGATCATCGAGGCGACGGGCGCCTCACTCGACGAATTCACCAGTCTGATCGAAGGCCGGCCCGGGATCAGCAATGGTGCTTCGACCAGCAATGCCGCTTCGGTCGCCCGCAGAAGCTCCGTGCCGTTGCTCGGCTTTGCCCAAGCCGGCGCAGGCGGCTTCTTCGACGATGCCGGCTTTCCAGTCGGGCAGGGTTGGGATCTGGTCGAACTGCCGGCGCAATCGACCGAGAGCTCCTACGCGCTGCAGGTGCAGGGCGATTCCATGCTGCCGCTCTACCGCAATGGCGACGTCCTCATCGTCGAACCGGGCGCCGTCACCCGCAAGGGCGATCGCGTCGTTGTCAAGACCACATCAGGCGAGGTGATGGCCAAGGTGCTCGAGCGCCAGAGCGTCAAGTCGATTGCGCTGGTCTCGCTCAATCCCGATCATCCCGACCGCGACATTCCCATGCGCGATGTCGAGTGGGTGGCGCGGATTGTCTGGGCAAGCCAATAGGTCAAGCTGGTGCGGCTTCTCCATCATGCGCTGGCGGTTCTGATGGTCCCTGTGATGGCGGCCATGGTCGTCACCGGCGGTCGCACGTTGAAAGGAAGTGAAAGCGTCATTGCCGTGGACCAGCTTGATCCGGGCGCCGATACGATGGCGCAGCAGGCTGCCGGGACGGTGCCGCAGGAGCCGGCCACCTCAGCCATCGCAGCTCCACAGCCGCCGAAGCCGGGGCCGCATTCAAGGGCAATCGATCCCGAAATCGTCGCGCCGCCGGAACTGCCCGCCGACGGGCTTGAACGGGTCGAGCCGCGCGAGCCGTTGAGCAAGCTCGCGCTGGCTGTGCCACCCAAGCCGAAAATGCCTGACGATTGGAACGGCACAAAGCTGTTCCAGCCGGTTGCGCCGGCCGCCGGCCTGATCGAGGCAAAGGGTTACTCGGTCGCGGTTTCCGGCATCGATATCGTCAGGCAGGACGAGACCTGCAGCGAGGACGGCAAGCCCTGGCCGTGCGGCGTCCGGGCGCGGACGGCGTTCCGCGCCTTCCTGCGCGGCCGCGCGGTGGTCTGCACGGTGCCGCCGCAGGGTGGCCGCGACCTGATCGCAGCCGAGTGCCGGATCGGCAAGCAGGATGTCGGTCAGTGGCTGGTCGAAAATGGCTGGGCGCGCGCCGCCAAGGGTGGGCCCTATGTCGAGGCCGGCGACAAGGCACGCACGGCGAAGAAGGGCATTTTTGGGTCGGCGCCGAACCTTTCCGGCCTGCCGGCGATGCCGGCCGCACCGAGCCCGGCGCCTCAGGCGCCGAGTTCGATCCTGGAAGAGGCCGACGGCGTGCTCAAGCCAGCTGACCAGCCAGCGCCCGCTCAATGAGCGCACGTGTCTCGGCAACGCCATAGAGTGCTGCGAACGAACCGAAGCGCGGGCCGCGCTCCTGGCCGATCAGCACCTGGTAGATCATCTGGAAGAAGGCGCCCGATACGCCGGGGCCGCCTTCCGGGCTCTGCTTGGAATGATCCTGATAGCGCTCGATCCTGCGTGCGACATTGAGCGAGGCGTTCTGGATCGCTTCGCCACTGGCGTCCACCGGCAGCGCGCCAAGCGCTTCGTCGAGGGCTGCCAGCGCCTCGCGCTCGACCTCGTCGGCGGGCCGGAAGGTTTTCGTCGGCTTCACGAAATCGTCGAAATAGCGGATCGCATGGCCGACCAGCCGGTCGAGCTCGGGATGCGTCTTTGGCGTCACGCCTTGCGTATGACGTGAAATGAACCCCCACAGCACATCCTTGTTCTGCGCGTTGGAGGCGCTGACCAGATTGAGCAGCAGCGAGAACGGCACCGGCATGTCGATCGCGGGCGGGTTGCCGTCATGCATGTGCCAGACCGGATTGCCCAGCCGTTCCTTCCAGTCCTGCCGGGGATAGGCGGCGAGGAACGTATAGTATTCGTCCACGGCCCGCGGGATGACGTCGAAATACAGCTTCTTGGCCTGCCGCGGCCGCTGGTACATGTAGAGCCCGAGGCTTTCGGTCGGCGCATAGGTCAGCCACTCGTCGATGGTCAGCCCGTTACCTTTCGACTTCGAGATCTTCTGGCCGTTCTCGTCGAGGAACAGTTCGTAGACGAAATGCTCCGGCGCCCGTCCGCCCAGAATGTTGCAGATGCGGTCGTAGACCACCGCATTGGTCTGGTGGTCCTTGCCGAACATTTCGAAATCGACGCCAAGCGCTGCCCAGCGCATGCCGAAATCCGGCTTCCACTGCAGCTTCACGCGGCCGCCGGTGATCGAAAGCGTGGTCTCGGTGCCCTCGTCGTCGAAGGTGATGGTGCCGGCCTTGGCGTCGACATGCTTCATCGGCACGTAAAGCACCCGGCCGCTCTTCGGCGAGATCGGCAGGAACGGGCTGTAGGTCGCCTGCCGCTCGGGCCCGAGCGTCGGCAGCATCACCGCCATGATCTGCTCATAGCGTTCGGCGGCGCGCTTGAGCATCGCATCGAAACGGCCGGCTTTGTAGTATTGCGTCGCGCTGGCGAACTCGTAGTCGAAGCCGAACGTGTCGAGGAAGCGGCAAAGCATCGCGTTGTTGTGGTCGGCGAAGCTCGCATAGTCGCCGCCGAAGGGGTTGGGGACCGACGACAGCGGCTTGTGCAGATGCGGCTCGAGCGCGGCGCGGTCCGGCACACTGTCGGGTATCTTGCGCATGCCGTCCATATCGTCGGAAAAGCACAGCAGCTTGGTCGCGACCTTGTCCTGCGTCAGGACGCGGAAGGCATGGCGCACCATCGAGGTGCGCGCCACCTCGCCGAACGTGCCGATATGCGGCAGGCCGGACGGCCCGTAGCCGGTCTCGAACAGGACTGTTTGCGGGAAGTCGGCGCCTTTGTAGCGCTCGATGATCTTTTTGGCCTCCTCGAACGGCCACGCCTTGCTTTCGGTCGCGGCCGCCAGTAGCTCGGGGTTGAGATCGATGATGTTTGATCCCGCCATGTCACAGTTTTCCAAATCATTTGCCGGCCCGAAGGCGGGCCGCAGCAAGGGTTTTTCAACCGGTCTCTAGGCGTGCAGCGCCGGAGCGTCAACGCGTGCGGCGCTTTTTCCTTGCGGTGCAGAATGGGCGTTCCTAACTTCGAGGTCCGGTTCGAGGAGAAAAAATTGCCGACACCTCATGAAGCCCTGATCTATCTGATGGTCATCACCTCGGCCTCCGACCGCGACATGACCGATGTCGAACTGGCGCGGATCGGCGAGGTCGTCCGCTCCTGGCCGGTGTTCGAGGACTTCAACCACGACAGGCTGGTCGGCGTCGCCCAGGACTGCCAGAAGCGCCTGCACGAAAAGGATGGGCTGGAGGGCGTGCTGGCTGAAGTCGCCGAGGTCTTGCCTGAGCGGCTGCGCGACACCGCCTATGCCGCCGCCTTCGAGGTTGCCGCCGTCGACCTCGAAATGCGCATGGAAGAAGTGCGGGTGCTTCAGCTGATCCGTCGTCAGCTCGATCTCGACACGCTGACGGTTGCTGCCATCGGCCGCGCGGCCAAGGCGCGGCTGCGCACGCTGACCTGAAAGTCCTTGGCCGGGCGCTGTTGAGATGCAGCTCAGGCCGGCAAAGCTGACGGAACCGGATCAGAAAAAACTGACCGGAAAGTAGCGCAGATAAAATTCCGCGAACGTGCCTTTCATCGAAATTTCCTGCAGCGCGTAATCGATCGCGGCGGCCAGCGCCGGATTGTCCGCTTTGGTGGCGATGGCCATGCCAGTGCCCAGATATTCGGGCGCCAGATAGGGCCCGCCGGCAAAGCGGCAGCAGCCCGCCGCGTCCGAGCCGCCCAGCCAGAAAGCCAGGCGCATGCCGTCGCCGAAGGCGGCGTCGACCTTGCCGGCCTTGAGATCGGCATAGAGGTCTTCCGGCCTGTCGAAAGGGATGACCTGAACCGTGCTGAAATAGTCGCGCAGCATGCGCTCATGCGCCGAGCCTGATATCACGCCGACACGCTTGCCGTGCAATTTGTCAAAGACGGGCTCGGTCAGTGCCTTGCTCTTCGGCATGATGAAGCGCGCTGGAAACTGTAGATAGGAGCGCGAGAAGGCGTAGGTCGTGCGCGATTCCGGTGTTGCGGCGATGCCGGCGATGATCGCCTCGCCTTCGTCTTTCCGCAGTGCGCCTTCCAGCTCGGCCCAAGGCAGGGCCTGGATCTGGCATTTTTCGACGATGCCAAGCTCGGCGCAGATGGCGCGTGCCAGATCGATATGGAAGCCGGACAGCTTTCCCGCACCGTCGAGGAAGTTGAAGGGCGGGAAGTCCGTGGTGGTCAGGAATCTCAGCCGGGGCAGCGTCGAAAGGTCTGGTTTGGGCAGCCGCTCCTTGGCATCCCACAGCATCGGAACCTGAGGCGCCGCGGCGCGCGCGCCGTCGGCGAACGACAGCAATCCGATCAGCATCGCAAAGGCGAAGGATCTCCACCGGAACGCCAAGATAAAACTCCGCCACAGTCGTGCTCGCACCGGTTTTGGTACGAAAATGGTACAGGCACAATGGTTTTTGATTTCAACCCGCCGATTTCAGGATATGATTCAACCGGTTTGCAAATCAGCTCCGGCCGCCTCGGTGAGGGAAGCCACAAAATAAGTATGCGATTTGCAATCCGTGGTCGGTGGCGAAGTGTAAATCAGGCACGCATCATTGGCCGCAATGCACGAGGCAACATGGGGTTGATGTTGCGATGGGTCAGTTCGATCGCACGCTGGAATACATAGACCAACTGCAGCACGCCGCAACGGCGGCGGCGGTCTGTGAAAGGCTGCTGGGCATAACATCGGATTTCGGTCTCACCGCACTGATGGCTGGAACCGTACCGCAGCCAGGCACGCCGGCCGGCCAGCAAAAGCAGCATGTGCTTCTCTGCGATTGGCCGGGAGAGTGGCTGGAGCGCTATGTCGCGCGCAACTATGTCGATCATGACCCCGTCGTCAGCCATATGAAACAGTTGCAGGCGCCCTTCCAGTGGCACGAGGCGTCGCAGGGCATCCGGATCGACAAGAGCAGCGGCGAAGTGATGGGCGATGCCGGCGCCTTCAAACTGCGTGATGGATTGGCCTTTCCGTTGATCACGCTCGACGGCCAGATCGTCATGGTGTCGCTCGGCGGCGAGGCCGTGGAATTGTCCGTCGCCGAATTCGGCCAGGTGTCGCTGGTCTCGACCTACGCGGTCGGCCGCGCCATGCAACTCCACACCATGGCGAACAGCACCATCGATCATATCGTGCTGACGCCGCGCGAGCGCGAATGCCTGCAATGGGCCGCCGTCGGCAAGTCCGAATGGGAGATTTCGCAAATCCTCGGCATTTCCGAACACACCTCGGAGAAACATCTTCTTAACGCCAAAAGCAAACTAGGTGCCGTCAACAGGGTGCAGGCCGTCGCGGAAGCGATACGGCGCGGCTACATTAGTTAGGTCGGCCGTGCCGACCTGGAATTTTTGCCTACGCGATCACGCAATTTTCTCATCAAAGCACGGCCGTATCTTCCTCTGAACGCAGGAGACGGCGGAATGCTTTTTTCCCTTACAACCCAGGAATTGATGGAACGTCCCGACCTTTGGGAGGCCGTCCATCGGTTGCGCTACAAGATATTCGTCGAAGAGATGGGGTGGGATGACCTCAGGCGCCCCGACGGGCTCGAACTCGACCAGTTCGATCACGACGAGGCGGTCCATCAGATCGTCATCAGGGGCGGTGAAGTGGCGGGTTATCAGAGGATGTTGCCGACGACGCGGCCACATCTGCTGACCGAGGTCTTGGCCGATCTTTCCGAAGGAACGCCGCCATCGGGTCCAAACATCTGGGAATTGACCCGCTACGCGGTAGCTCCCGGTTTTCGTGACGGCCGTCGCGGCGTTTCGACCGTCGGCACCGAACTGATTGCCGGTTTCGTCGAGTGGGGGCTGAAGCGCGGCGTCGACAAGGTGATCATCGAGTTCGAGCCGATGTGGGTGCTGCGCGCCTTGCAACTGCATTTCCTGGCGACCCCGCTGGGCTATCAGCGCACCTATGGCAACCAGCAGGTCGTCGCCACCTTGCTGACCTTCAACGAACACACCCTCGATGTGGTGCGGTCGCGCCGCAATCATTTTGCTCCCGTGCTGGCCAGGGGATATCCCGACATGCTCGGGCAAAGGCGTGCGTCATGAGATCGGAGACAGTCATGAGCACACACCCGCAACCTGAACTTCGCAACCACACGCTGGTCGTCACCGTGTCGTCGAGTGACGGCCGGCCGGTGCTGGACAGGAGAGCCTATGAAAGCCTGGCAAGGACCTTCCATGAAGCCGCCGACAATGAGGAGGTTCGCGTCGTCGTGCTGCGCGGCCTGGCAGGCTGTTTCTGCCTGGGCGGGGACTTCTCCGAATTCCTCGACGCCACCAAGCACCAGAAACTGATTGCCGCCGTCACCGACCTGTTCCGCACGCTGGCGACGTTTCCCAAGCCCATCCTTGCCTGCGTCGATGGCGATGCCGTCGGTGTCGGCTGCACCATCCTGTTCCATTGCGACATGGTGATCGCGTCCGATGAGAGCACGTTCAGGGTGCCGTTCGTCGATTTCGGCCTGGTGCCGGATGCGGCGACCAGCATCCTGGCGCCGCAGAAGCTCGGCTATGCCGGTGCCTTCCGCTTCTTCTGCCTCGGCGACACGCTTCGCGCCGAAGATGCCAGGGCGCTCGGCCTTGTCGCGGAGATCGTGCCGGGAGGCACGGTCGAGGAGGCGGCCCTCGGCCGGGCAAGACAACTCGTCAAGAAGCCGGTCGCCGCCTTGCTGCAGACGCGCGGCCTGCTGAAGGGGAACACCGAGGCCCTCTGCGACCGCATCGATCAGGAGATTTCGCTTTTCCAGCAGGCGCTGCAGGACGACACCACGCTGCGGCGATTGCAGCGCATCGCCCGGCTCGCGGCCTGAGCGAAAGCAACGCGCCGCGGGGCCCCCGCCCCGGCGGGGGCTTTTTAAAAAAAGAGCGGGGCGGCCCGAGCAAAATTGTTTTTCTAGGGGGGGGGGGGGGGAGT
>NZ_JAMYSJ010000017.1:0-113938 GCF_040321855.1 Mesorhizobium sp. M0227
ACCTCCCGGCGCAAAGCACGCCAAACTGTTCGCGATGTCCTCGCACACCTGTTCGCGATGTCTCCGGTCCAAACAGGGGGGAGATAGGCAGCTTCCGCGCTCCGCTCTCCTTGCATGGTGATTGGCGAAAGCCAAGGTGACGTCCGATCTCCCCCCTTGCGGGGGAGATGCCCGGTAGGGCAGAGGGGGGTGCTGTCCCGCCGACCTTTACTGGCTACGCCAGTCCCTTAAGCCGGTAAAGCGCCTCCAGCGCCTCGCGCGGCGTCATCTCGTCGGGATTGATCGCGCCGAGCGCGTCGCCGAGCGCATCGTTTTTCGCCGGCTTTGGCGCTTCGCGCTTCACCGCCACCGAAAACAGCGGCAGGTCATCCACCAGCCGGTTGGTCTTGCCGGAGACTTCGCCTTCTTCGAGCTGATGCAGCACTTCCTTAGCCCGGTCGACCACCGCCTCCGGCAGGCCGGCCAGCCGCGCCACCTGCACGCCGTAGGAGCGGTCGGCGGCACCCTTGCCGACCTCGTGCAGGAAGACGACGTCGTTTTCCCATTCCTTGACCCGCATGGTGACGTTGGAGAGCCGCGCCAGCTTGCCGGCCAGCGAGGTCATTTCGTGAAAGTGAGTAGCGAAGATCGCCCGGCAGCGGTTCTTCTCGTGCAGGTATTCGACCGCCGCCCAGGCGATCGACAGGCCGTCGAAAGTGGCGGTGCCGCGGCCGATCTCGTCGAGGATCACCAGCGCGCGTTCGCCGGCCTGGTTGAGGATCGCCGCCGTCTCGACCATCTCGACCATGAAGGTCGAGCGGCCGCGCGCCAGATCGTCCGAGGCGCCGACACGCGAGAACAGCCGGTCGACGACGCCGATATGGGCCGATGTCGCCGGCACGAACGAGCCGGTCTGGGCGAGGATGGCGATCAGTGCGTTCTGCCTGAGGAACGTCGACTTGCCGCCCATATTGGGGCCGGTCAGAAGCCAGATCGCGCCATTCTTGGCGCTGCCCTCCGGCGACAGGTCGCAATCATTGGCGACGAACGGGCCTTCGCCCGAACGGCGCAAGGCCTGCTCGACCACCGGATGCCGGCCCCCCAAAATGTCGAAAGCAAGGCTCGAATCCACCACCGGCCGGCACCAGGCTTCGCTTTCCGAGAGAAGCGCAAGTGCCGCCGAGACATCGAGCACGGCCAGCGCGTCCGCACCGGCGCGGATCTTCTCCGCTTCGCCGACCGCTTCCGCCGTCAGCGCGTCGAAGGCGGCAAGCTCGATGCTGAGCGCCCGGTCGGCGGCATTGGCGATCTTGGTCTCGAGTTCGGCAAGCTCGGTCGTGGTGAAGCGCATGGCGTTTGCCATGGTCTGGCGGTGGATGAAGCGCGCCTTGGCGCCGTCGCTGCCGGTCATGATCGCGTGGTGATTGGCGGTCACCTCGATGTAGTAGCCAAGCACATTGTTGTGGCGGATCTTCAGCGAGCGGATGCCGGTCTCGTCGATCAGCGAGCGCTCCAGCCCGGCGATCACTTTGCGCGACTCATCGCGCAGCGCCCGCATCTCGTCGAGATCGGCATGGTAGCCGCCGCGCACGAAGCCGCCGTCACGCTTGAGCAGCGGCAGCTCGTCGCCGAGCGCCTGCGTCAGATGCTGCGAAAGCGCTTGGGGCAGTGCATGGATGGCGGCGAGTGCGGCCGTCAATTCCTGCGGCAGGGCGGTCGCCGCGAAAATCTCGGCGATCGCGCCTGCCGCCTCGAAGGCGGCGCGCAGCGCGCCGAGGTCGCGCGGCCCGCCCCGGTTGAGCGCCAGCCTAGACAGCGCGCGCGGCATGTCGGCGACGCTCTTCAGGCTCGACCGCACCGCCTGGCAGAGCCGGGTCTCGGAACGGAAGAACGAAACCGAGTCCAGCCTGCCGCCGATCGCCACCGGGTCGGTCAGCGGCGCCATCAGCCGGTCGGCGAGCAGCCTTGCGCCGCCGCCGGTGACCGTGCGGTCGATCGCCTTGAACAGCGAGCCTTCGCGGCTGCCCGACAGCGTGCGTAAGAGTTCGAGATTGCCGCGTGTTGCCGGGTCGATGAACAGGGTCGATCCCTGCTCCTCGCGCTCCGGCCGCGACAGCGGCGGACGCTCGGCTTTCTGCGTCTTCTCGACATAGGCGATGGCGCCCGAGATCGCCGATAGCTCGGCGCGCGAAAAGGCGCCAAAGCTATCCGGCGTCGCCACATCGAAGAAACGGGCGATGCGTCCCGTGGCCGAGGCCGAATCAAACAGCGACGGCGGTTGCGGGCTGGCGACGCGGCCGAGCACGTCGAACACCGGCTTCAGCTCCGGATCATGGAACACCGGCTCGGCGACGATCAGCTCGCGCGGATCGACGCGGAAAATGTCGGCCAAAAGCCGGTCGGCGGTGGTGTCGGTGACGCGGAAGGCGCCGGTCGAGATGTCGATCCAGGCCAGCGCAAAGGAGTGGTCCGCTCCGCCTTTCACCCGCCCCAGCGCCATCAGGAAACTCGATTCCGACGGCGCCAGCAATTTGTCCTCGGTGATGGTGCCCGGTGTCACCAGCCGCACCACGTCGCGGCGCACCACCGATTTGCCGCCGCGTTTCTTGGCCTCGGCCGGATCCTCGATCTGTTCGCAGACGGCAACGCGGAAACCCTGGCCGATCAGCTTTTGCAGATAATCGTCGGCGGCATGCACCGGCACGCCGCACATCGGAATGTCGAGCCCTTGATACTTGCCGCGTTTGGTCAGCACGATGCCCAACGCCCGGCTCGCCTTCTCGGCATCGTCGAAGAACAGCTCGTAGAAATCGCCCATGCGATAGAACAGCAGCGAATCGGGGTTCGCCGCCTTGATCTCGATGAATTGCTCGATCATCGGCGTGGCGCCGGCGTGGGCGGTCGGCACCGGCGTCATCGCCTCGGGGGCGTCTGGCTCGTTCGGGCTGTGCATGTTCATGCGCGGCACGCTAGCAGATGTGATGATGCGGTTTAATGCCAGAGCTTCGAAAAACAGGGGACGACGGGACGGCAGCTTGTCCGCAATTGCCGATGCGGACGGCGATTCCAGCGCGCTGGCGGTTTACACGCGGCGGCGCGTGGTCTTAATTCGGTCCGACACAAAGCACCCGCTTCAACGAGGTGCTGCACCGGTGAGGAAATCAAGAACATCATGGCCAGGAAAACCGAGAACAACGGTCCGTCCGTCAGTGCGCAGGAAGCGCTCGAATTCCACGCCATGGGTCGCCCCGGCAAGCTGGAGGTCGTTGCCACCAAGCCGATGGCGACGCAACGCGACCTCAGCCTCGCCTATTCGCCTGGCGTCGCGGTTCCTGTTCTGGCCATCGCCGAAGACCCCTCGCGCGCCTTCGACTACACGACGCGCGGCAATATGGTCGCCGTCATCTCCAACGGCACCGCCATTCTCGGCCTTGGCAATCTCGGCGCGCTGGCCTCCAAGCCGGTGATGGAGGGCAAGGCGGTGCTGTTCAAGCGCTTCGCCGATGTCGATTCCATCGACCTCGAGGTCGATACCGAGGACGCCGACGAGTTCATCAACTGTGTGCGTTTCCTCGGGCCCTCTTTCGGCGGCATCAATCTCGAGGACATCAAGGCGCCGGAATGCTTCATCATCGAGCAGCGCCTGCGCGAATTGATGGACATCCCGGTCTTCCATGACGACCAGCACGGCACTGCGATCATCTCGGCCGCCGGCCTGATCAACGCGCTGGAAATCACCGGCCGCGACATGAAGACCACAAAAATGGTCTGCAACGGCGCCGGTGCAGCCGGCATCGCCTGTATCGAGCTGATGAAGGCGATGGGTTTTGCCCCCGAAAACATCACTTTGTGCGACACCAAGGGTGTGGTGTTCCAGGGCCGCACCGAAGGCATGAACCAGTGGAAGTCGGCGCATGCGGTCAAGACCGAGGCGCGCAGCCTCGCCGAGGCGCTCGACGGCGCCGACGTCTTCCTCGGCCTCTCCGCCAAGGGCGCGCTGACCACCGCCATGGTGCAGTCGATGGCCAAGAACCCGATCATCTTCGCCATGGCCAATCCCGATCCGGAAATCACGCCGGAGGAGGTCGCCGAAATCCGCACCGACGCCATCATGGCCACAGGGCGTTCTGATTACCCCAACCAGGTCAACAACGTGCTCGGCTTCCCCTACATCTTCCGCGGCGCGCTGGATGTCAGGGCAACCACCATCAATGACGACATGAAGATCGCCGCCGCGCAGGCGCTGGCGGCATTGGCACGCCAGGATGTGCCCGACGACGTCGCCGCCGCCTATCAGGGCAACCGGCCGAAATTCGGCCCCAACTACATCATTCCGGTGCCGTTCGACCCGCGCCTGATCTCGGCCATCCCGATTGCGGTGGCCAAGGCGGCGATGGATTCCGGCGTCGCCCGCAAGCCGATCCTCGATCTCGATCGTTACGCGCAGGAACTGTCGGCCCGCCGCGACCCGATCGCATCGACCCTGCAGCGCATCTACGACCGCGTGCGCCGCCAGCCCAAGCGCATCGTCTTCGCCGAGGGCGAGGAGGAGCAGGTCATGCGCGCCGCCGTCTCCTATGTGAACCAGCGGCTCGGCACCGCCATCCTGCTCGGACGCGACGACGTCATCAAGGAAAACGCCAAGCACGCCGGCATCGACCTCAACAAGCAAGGCATCGAGATCATCAACGCCCGCCTGTCGCGCCGCAACGGCATCTACACCGACTATCTCTACGAGCGCATGCAGCGCAAAGGCTTCCTGTTCCGCGACTGCCAGCGGCTGATCAACAACGACCGCAACCATTTTGCCGCCTGCATGGTGGCGCTGGGCGACGCCGACGGCATCGTCACGGGTGTGACCCGCAACTATTCCACCGCACTCGACGACATCCGCCGCGTCATCGACGCCAAGCCCGGCCACCGCGTCATCGGCGTCTCGATCGTGCTGGCGCGGGGCAAGACCGTGCTCGTCGCCGACACCGCCGTGCACGACATGCCGAACGCCGAGCAGATCGCCGACATCGCCGAGGAGGCCGCGGGCTTTGCCCGCCGCATGGGCTATGAGCCGAGGCTCGCCATGCTCGCCTATTCGACCTTCGGCCATCCGCAGGGCGAGCGCTCCGAGCGCGTCCAGGAAGCGGTGCGCATCCTCGACAAGCGCCGCGTCGATTTCGAATATGACGGCGAAATGGCCGCCGACGTGGCGCTCAATGCGCGGGCCATGGCGCAATATCCGTTCATAAGGTTGACCGGCCCGGCCAATGTGCTGATCATGCCGGCGTTCCACTCGGCCTCGATCTCGACCAAGATGCTGCAGGAACTCGGCGGCTCCACGGTCATCGGCCCGCTGCTGGTCGGCTTGAACAAGCCAGTTCAGATCGTGTCGCTCAACGCCAAGGACTCGGACATCGTCAACATGGCGGCGATCGCGGCGTATACGGCGGGGACTTGAGCGGCGAGCCTTAGCGGTGAGTCTGCGAGGCGTTCAGCCCGGCGCGAATACGCGCGCGGCTTCGATCACCTCGTCGACCTGATCCTGCCGAAGCAGGTCGACGGGAATGCGGCCGTCGAGCTGCGCCGAGGGCCGCGTCAGCCACAGCCATGCGAGCCTTGGATTGGTGATCAGCGACAGCACGTCGCGAATGCCCGCAACCGGCCGTCCATCGACGAACTGCGCCAGCGGGAAGACATGTTTGCGGCCGCCCTTGCGCAAGGCGATGACCTCGCCCCGCCGTTGCCAGCGATGCAGGGTCGAGCGGGCGATACGCAAATTCTCTTCCAGATAGGTCGAGCCGGCGACGCGGCCCGCCCAGTCCTCGATCAGCATCGATTCGAGATCGTCGGACTTTGGCAGCGAAGGAGGCTCGACATCGGCCAACGGGGTCGTCGGCGGATTGATTACGCCGGCTATACCGGCTTCGCTGCGGCGCGCGGCTTCCGCCGCCAGCGCGCGCACGAATTTCGAGGCCAGGCCGGGCAGGTCGGCATGGATGGCGTCGATGGCGCGCTGGTGCTTCGGTGACAGCAAGGTGACGGCGGACGCTATGCTGCCGGCGATCTTGCCGACCGAGACCATGGTGGGCTTGTTGATGGCCTCGTCATAGTGCGCAAGCGCGCGCTCGACGTCCTCCGCGACCATCTCCGCGAAGTCGTCCTGTTTGAGGCCCTGGATCTGAAATCTGTTCATGCATCTGTCTTTTGGCCGCGCGCTCCCCTCAGCTGCGGCCGATTGTTGAATTTCTAGTGCGGAAAACGGAAATCGCGGCGGCAACGAATCCGGCCGCCCGACAGCATGCTGTCCAGCATTTCTTGACACCCCAACTGACTGAGGGCGCACCGAAATGTCAGTCGCGGGACGCCCAGATTGCGTGTAGGTGCGATGTATGACAGCCGCGCGACGGTGAGAAGCGGTCCGCGCAGCGGACGAAAAGCCAATTGCTTGGCTTTTCGAGCTTCGAACGCCCTGAGCCTGCGAAGGGCAGCGGCGCGACCGGCCGCCTACGGCACAAGCGCCGGGCTTTAGGGTTACAGTAACCCCGCCTGCTCGGCCTCGCGACGCAAATTCTGCCGCGGCCTGGGGCCGATCTGCTGGATCACCAATCCGGCCGCCAGTGAGCCAAGGTCGCCGCAGGTCTGCAGGTCGCGGCCTTGCGTGTAACCATGCAGGAAGCCGGCGGCATAGAGATCGCCGGCGCCTGTCGTGTCGACCAGTTCCTTGATGGCGGTCGCCTTGATGACCACGGTCTCGTCGCCGCGCACGATGACCGAGCCCTTTTCCGAGCGGGTGACGGCGGCGATCCGGCAATCCTTGCGGATCTGCGCCAGCGCTTCGTCGAACGACGATGTCTGGTAGAGCGACTTGATCTCGTGGCTGTTGGCAAAGACGATATCGACCGTGCCCGAACGCATCAGGTCGAGGAACTCGTCTCGGTAGCGGTCGACGCAGAACGAATCCGACAGTGTCATGGAGACTTCGCGGCCCGCCGCGTGCGCCAGCTTGGCCGTCTGCCGGATCGCTTCCTTGGCGCGCGGCGGATCCCACAGATAGCCTTCGAAATAGGTGACCTTGGCACCGGACGCCTTGTCGGCCTCGACATCCTCAGGGCCAAGCTCGACGCAGGCGCCGAGATAGGTGTTCATCGAGCGCTCGCCGTCGGGGGTGACGAAGATCATCGAGCGCGCTGTCGGCGGCTCGCCCTTGAGCGGCCTGGTGTCGAAGGCGACACCCTGCGCATGGATGTCGTGGGCGTAGATTTCGCCGAGCGCATCGCTGGAGACCTTGCCGAAGAAGGCGGCGCGGCCGCCGAAGCTGGCGACGCCGGCCGCCGTGTTGCCGGCGCTGCCGCCGGAGGCTTCGATCGCCGGGCCCATGCGGCTGTAGAGCAGTTCGGCGCGCTCTGTATCGATGAGGTTCATCGCGCCCTTGATGATGCCGTTGGTGTCGAGGAATTCCTCGTCGCACTGGGCGATGATGTCGACAATGGCATTGCCGATGCAAAGCACGTCATAATCCGGCATCAAAATCTCCGCCAAAAACCCGAGCCGGCTTCTTGCCACGCCCGGGCGGGTCTACAGCATGAGCCCGAAAATTGGCAACCGATTTTCTGTCGCCGCCAGCGTGGCGGCGATGAGCATCCCCGCCTTGGGAAGGCGTGCGGCGCCGCACCAGCCGCGAGGCGCTATGACAATTCGACCGTGGCCGAAGCATTTCATTGCCGCACCGCTTACAAGCCTGGCTCAGCCGATCCCGTTACAAAGGCGAGCCAGCCCCCCATGTCTACAAAGAACATGCCGACAAAGAACGAGTCTGCAAAAAACGACATGACCACCGACCTGGCACTGCTCGCCGTGCTGGCAGTGCTTTGGGGCGCCTCATACACCTTCATCAAGATCGGCGTCGAGACAATCCCGCCGGTCACCTTCATTGCCGCCCGCACCCTGATCGCCGGTGGCATCCTGTTTGCCATCATCCGCTGGCGCGGGCTCGCCATGCCTGGCGATGCGGCAAGCTGGCGCCGCTTTGCCTTCCAGGCATGCCTCAACAGCGTCATACCGTTCACCCTGATCGCCGCGGCCGAGCGCTCGGTCGATGCAGGCCTCGCCACCATCCTGAACGCGACCTCACCGATCTTCACCTTCCTGTTCACCGCGCTCATCACCCGCCATGAGCCGGTCACGGTGCGCAAGCTGATTGGCGTCGGCGCCGGTATAGCTGGAATATGCCTGATCATCGGAACCCAGGCGCTTGATGGCATCGGTCACCAATTGTGGGCGCAGCTTGCCATCGTCGCAGCGACAATCTGCTATGCCGGTGCGGCCATTTTCGGCCGTGGCTTCAAGGGCCTCGACCCGATGCTGCCGGCCGCCGGATCGATGCTGTGCGGCGCAATCATCCTGGTGCCGCTCAGTCTTGTGTTCGACCAGCCGTGGACGCTGGCGCCGTCGACCGCATCGATCCTGGCCTTGCTCGGCCTGTCGGTGTTTTCGACCGCACTGGCTTTCGTCATCTATTTCCGCCTCATCCACACGCTGGGCTCGGTCGGCACCACTTCGCAGGCCTATCTGCGCGTGCCGATCGGCGTCGGCATCGGCGCCGTCTTCCTCGGTGAAAGCCTTGGTTCGACGGCATGGCTGGGCATGGCGTTTGTCGTGGCTGGGGTCGCTGCCATGGCCATCCCGGTTCGCAGGCCGGCGCTTGCGCGGTAGGCGCCCGCCGCTTGTGCTGGCGACCTGCACTGCTTATCTCGGGGGCGTCCGTCTTTCGGCGGTATCCGCTAACCCTTGGTTGAAGCACGGTGATTTTCGACGCTGCCCGCACTGCGGCCCTTGAGCTGCTCTCGCCTCCGTTTCGTGCCGTGTTCCTCAAGACGCTGGGCTTGACCCTGCTGGCGCTGGTGGCGCTGTGGTTCGGTCTGACCAGCCTTGTCGAGTGGCTGGCCCTGCCATGGTTGCAGACGCTGTTGCCCGGCATGCCGTCCTGGGCCGGCTGGCTGGGCGGCATCATCGCGGCAATAGCGCTTGCCTTCGGTATGGCGTTGCTCATCGCGCCGGTAACGGCTGTTGTCGCCGGCCTGTTCCTCGACGATATCGCCGAGGTGGTCGAGCGCACCGACTATCCCGGCGATCCATCCGGCCGCGCCATGCCAGCGCTGCGCTCGCTGGTGCTATCGATGCGATTTCTCGGCGTCGTCATTCTTGGCAACATCGTCGCCCTGCTGCTTCTCTTGGTGCCGGGCGTCAACATCGCCGCCTTCTTCATCGTCAACGGCTATCTGCTCGGGCGCGAGTTCTTCGAATTCGCTGCCATGCGCTTTCGCGACGAAGAAGAGGCCAGAGCCTTGCGCAGACACTATGCCGGCACGGTGTTTCTCGCCGGCCTGCTCATCGCTGCCTTCCTCGCCGTGCCGCTGCTCAATCTGGTGACGCCGCTCTTCGCCGCCGCCATGATGGTGCATCTGCACAAGGCGATTTCGGTGCGGGAAGTGGCTCGCTCCTCACGCGGCTGAGCATTTTCGTCAGCGCAACAGGAAACCGCGTCCCAGTTCGTCGTCGGCCTCGACAATGAACTCGGCCCGCCCGGAATAGTAGGCGCGGCCGCCGACGCGGGCGATGATCGCCTCGTGCGGGCCAGCCTTCGCCGTCCGCACCACGGACCCGGAAAAACGCGAGCCGGCGATGCTCTCGAACATGCGTGTCTGCCCGATCGCGATCTCGCCCTTGGCATGCATGGCCGCCAACCGCGCGGTCACGCCGGAGCCGGTCGGCGAGCGGTCGACCTCGGCCTCGGCGAAGACGCAGATGTTCTTAGTCACCTCGCTGGAAAACGCGTCGCGGCCATCGGTCAGGATGGTGCCGTAGAGGAAGGCAAGGTCGGCATGGTCGGGATGCGACAGCGGCAATTCGGCCTTGAGCCTGTCCGTCAGCGCGGTTGCCGCATCGACGAAATCGCGCACCCGGCTTCTGCCGAATTCAAGCCCGAATTGGTGACAATCGGCCAGCGCGTAGAAGGCGCCGCCATAGGCGACGTCGAAGCCGATCGTGCCATGACCCGCCAGCTCTATCGTCTGCCCGCCGGCGAACAGGAAGGCCGGCACGCTTTCGAACGACACCGCACCGGCCTTGCCGTCCCTGACCTCGACCGAGGCGACGACCAGCCCGCACGGCGCCTCGATATTGACTGTCGTGATTGGTTCCTGTTTCGCCACCAATCCCTCATCTACGGCGTAGCGGCCGAGCGCGACGATGGCGTGGCCGCACATCGTCGAGTAACCCTCATTGTGCATGAACAGCACGGCGAGGTCGGCGCCGGGCAGGTCCGGCTCGACCAGCAAGGCGCCATACATGTCGTAATGGCCGCGCGGCTCGAACATCAGGATTTTCCTGAGATGATCGAGATGGTCGCGCACATAGGCGCGCTTTTCTAGGATCGTGCCCTTGGGAATACCGGGATAGCCGCCGGTGACGATCCTGAGCGGCTCGCCGCCTGTATGCATGTCGACGACGGTCAGCGTCATGCGATGGGCCCCGTTCAAGCTGAAGACTTGCCGAAGAGGGCCTGCAATTTGCCGAACGGCATGGCGGCGCGGGTGAAGCCGAAGGTGCCGTCCTGCTGGATCTCGCGTGCCGCCGTTTCCAGCATGCCATAGGCGAAATTGGTCAGCCACGGCCCGAGCGAGATGCGCTTGACGCCGGCCATGGCGAGGTCGGCGATGGTGAAGCCAGGCTTTGCCATGACATTGACCGGCTTGCTGACCGCCGAGCAGAGCGTGCGGATCATCTCGACGTCGCCGATGCCTGGCGCATAGAGCACGTCGGCGCCGGCCTTCTCGAACGCCTGCAGCCGCTTGATGGTATCGTCGAGGTCGGACTTGCCCCACAGGAAATTCTCGGCCCGCGCCGTGAAGACGAAATCGCGCTTCAGCGCCCGCGCCGCCTCCACCGCCGCCGCAACGCGCTCGACAGCGTGCGCGAAATCATAGATTGGCTTGTCGGGGTCGCCGGTGTGGTCTTCGATCGAGCAGCCGGCAAGACCGGCCGCTTCGGCCGCGAAGATGGTTTCGGCGGCCTGCTCGGCGCTGTCGCCCTTGCCTTTCTCGAGGTCGGCCGAGACCGGCAGGCTGGTCGCCCCCGACACCTCGCGGCAATGGTGGATCATCTGGTCGAAGGTCACCGCGCCGTCCGGCAAGCCGCGCGAAAAGGCAAAGCCGGCGCTGGTTGTCGCCAGCGCCGTGAAGCCGAACGAGCCGAGCAGCTTCGTCGTGCCGATATCCCAGGGATTGGGCATGACGAAGGTCGAGGCATGCAGGTCGCGGAAGATCTTGCCCTTGTCCATGGTAGTACCCCCATATGCGGTGTGGCTAAGTGGATTTTATCCTGCCCCATTTGGCCGGGCAAACGAATGCGGTTGGTTCAGAAGCGTTTGGCGTTCTCTCCTGCCAATTTGTCCAGCGTGTCGGAATCCTTGATGTAGCGCGATGTCTTCTTGTCCCAGTGATAGATGACGGAAATCGCGTGGGACTCTGGTCGGGGCGGAGTGTCGTCGCAGCTTTCGCCGTTGAGCACCGTGGCATCGGTCACCGTCACTTTGATGGCAGCATAGGACTTCCCCTCCGCGATGGCCTGAAAAGCTACATCCTGCTTGCGGCTGTAGGCGCACAGGTTTTCGTCGAACGTATAGATCATGTCGATCAGTTCGAATTTGTCGTCGCGGACCATGATCAGCGGCGTGATCACATAGTTCTGGCTCGAGTTGAAATGCGCGCTCATGGTGATCAGGACGTCATCGTTGGCGCTGACCGAAAGCTTGCCCGGTTCGCGGAAGTAGGTGCCGCGGTCGAGCGCGACATTGACGGCGTCGAGCAATTTTGGCTTGGCCGTGACGTCGTAGAGCGCCAGCACCGCATAGCCTTCGGCGCTGTCGGGAGAGTCACCGAGGTCGAACAGCATGGCCAGCCGGTCCTTGCCGCCGGCCTTGATCGCAAGCACCGCGGCATTGGAAAAGCCCGAAGTTTCGGGCGGCGAACCGCCGCCGTCCGGTCGCTCGATATGTCGCATCTCGATCGGTAACCCGCCCCTGTAGAAGCCGTCCTGGTCCGCGGCGAGATCTGGAATGACCATCCTCGCGAGGTCGAGATAGGTGGCATCCGTGCGGCCGGGCAAAGCACTGCCGAGTTCCGGGAAGCCGACGGCTTGCGCGCCGGCCGCAGTCCACAAAAACGGCAGCAGCGTCAAGGTAAGGAAGAAGCGGAACAGGGCGGGTTTCATGCGTGGCCTCGAATTGGCGGGGCCAAGCTAGCACGGACGATCGAGGCGTACAGCCGCAGGCTGAAGATCAGCTTAGTGGATCGGCACCAGCCCGGCCAGCTCGCGCATGTCGTCGAACAGGATGCCGCCGGCCTGGATCAGGCCGGCGCGGTCGGAATAGGGATCGGCATGATAGGAAAACACCCGCATGCCGGCGGCGATCCCGGCCTGCGTGCCGGCGACGCTGTCCTCGATGACGATGCAGTCGGCGGGCGCGAAGCCCATGGTCTTGGCCGCATGCAGGAACAGGTCCGGGAACGGCTTGCCACGGCTGACCATGGTCGAGGAAAACATCGCGTGTTCGAACAGCGGCAACAGCCCGGTCTGGCCGAGCGTGATGTGCATCTTCGACACTCGGGCCGAGGTGGCGACGCAATACGCGATACCGGCTGAACGCACGGCTTCGACGAACTCGCGGACGTAGGGGATCGCTTCGACGCCGTGGGCAAACAGATCCGGCAGGCCGGCGTTCCAGCGATCGACGAAATCGACGCCGAGCCTGCCGCTGGTCTCTGCTTCGATCTCTTTCTGCACCGACGCCATGCTGCGGCCGGAGAAATTCTTGCGGCAATATTCGAAGCTTGTCGGATAGCCGGCAGCGGTCAGCCATTCGGCGAGGCGCCGATTGGCGAGGTTCTCGGTGTCGACCAGGATCCCGTCGCAGTCGAAGATGACAAGTTTAGGCAGTTCAGGCATCAGGCGGTGCCGGTCGACCCGAACCCGCCCGCGCCGCGCGCCGTGCCGCCAGCTAGGTTGCGCTCTTCCACGGCGGCTTGCGTCACCGCGGCAAAAACGATCTGGGCGATGCGCATGCCGCGCGTCACCGCGAAGTCCTCGTCGCCGAGATTGATCAGCAGCACCTTCACCTCGCCGCGATAATCGCTGTCGATGGTGCCGGGCGTGTTGAGGACGGTCAGGCCGTGCTTGAAAGCAAGTCCGGAGCGCGGCCGCACCTGGCCCTCCATGCCTTCCGGAATTTCCAGGATCAGCCCGGTCGGCACCAAAGTACGCTTGCCAGGCAGGATCAGCAGCGGCCGGTCGTCGGGCACCGCGGCGCGCAGATCCATGCCGGCAGCACCGGTGCTTTCATAAGCAGGAAGGGGAAGTCCTTCAGCATGCGGCAACCTGACGAAGCCGACGGTCGGACCGATGACGGAGGGAGTTTGAAGGGCTGCGCGCATAAAATCGATCCTATCGGCGCGAACGGCGATTCGGTCAACTCGACTGTAATTCTATCAACGGCTTTCTTTTGGGCGGCACTGTGACCTCAGCGCAGTTCCATCGGAACGACGGTGGTCTCCTTGATCTCCTCCATCACGAAGGACGCGGACACATCCGACAGCGCCACCTTGGCGATCAGCCGCTGGTAGAGCCGGTCATAGGCCTTCACGTCGGCGACGCGGGCGCGCAAGACATAGTCGAGGTCGCCCGACATGCGGTAGACGCCGGTGATCTCGGGAAAGCCGGTCACTGCCGCGCGGAATTTCTGCAGCCACTCCGGGTCGTGGTTGGACGTGCGGATCAGGATGAAGACGGAAAGGCCAAGTCCGAGCTTTTCGGCATCGACCAGCGCCACGCGGCCGGTGATGACGCCATCCTCCTCCAGCCGCTTCACCCGGCGCCAGCAGGCATTGCGCGACAGCGCCACCCGTTCCGACAGCTGGTCGACCGACAGCGTGCCGTCGCGTTGCAATTCGGCAAGCAATTTCCGGTCGATTTCGTCGATTTCCAACGCCATGTGGGATGTTTGTCCCATCAACGGGTCAAATACAAGGATATTTTGAGACCGATGAACCGGCGAAGCGTGTCAGGATACTCATATCAGGAACTTCAAGCGCTGAAGGGGACCAGCATGTCGGTCGCATGGATTTTCACCTCTCATCCGGCCAAGGTCGGCGAAACCTATTTCACTCATATGGCCTTTGCCGGCTGGTTCTCGTCGCGGCTGCTGATGGCGGCTGGCGCCGCGCTCGTTCACGCTTTCTTGCCATTTCTGTTTGAGACTACCGCCAGCCGAATCGTTCGTGAGCTTTACGAGCGGACGCACAACAGAGGCACACACGCGATCAAGGAGCCTGCGGCTCTTATGGATCGCGCCTAGAGGGCGACAGAAGCGATGTGCCGGTGGGCGGCCTATCTCGGTGAAGCAGTCTTTCTCGAAGACATGCTCACCGCGCCCTGTCACTCGCTGATCGCCCAGAGCCATTGCGCCCAGGAAGCGAAATCGCCGACCAATGGTGACGGTTTTGGCCTTGCCTGGTATGGCGACCGCCCGGAGCCGGGTCTCTACCGAGACATCCTGCCGGCATGGTCGGATCCCAATCTGAAGAGCCTGTGCCGGCAGATCAAATCCGGCCTGTTCCTCGCCCATGTGCGGGCGTCCACCGGCGGCGCCACCAGCCGCATGAATTGCCATCCGTTCATCTCCAGCTCTTGGTCGTTCATGCACAACGGCCAGATCGGCGGCTTCGAAAAAATCCGCCGCGCGCTGGAGAATTCGCTGTCCGACGCTGTCTTCGACCAGCGCGAAGGCACCACCGATTCCGAATTGTTTTTCCTGCTGATGATCGACGAGGGATTGACCGGCGATCCGCAAGGCGCCGTCTCCCGCGCCACCAGCCGCGTGCTCGAAGCCTCGCGCCGCGCCGGCCTCGAACCGGCGCTGAAACTCACCGCCGCCTTCTCCGACGGGCAGGCGCTGCATGCGGTGCGCTACGCCACCGACGCTCACGCACCGACGCTCTACACGTCTGTCCTGCGCAAGGGCGGCGGCCGCTGCATCGTTTCCGAGCCGTTCGACCGCGAGGGCGGCGACTGGCAGGCGATCCCGCCGTCGAGTTTTGTGACGATCACTGGCGATGGCATGGTCATTCGCCCTTTCGCACCCGCATCGGCCAGGCTGGCACTGGCCGTCTAGTTGCAAAAGTGCGGCAACGCCGCGGGACAGCCCCCCTCTGTCCTGCCGGACATCTCCCCCACACGGGGGAGATTGGCACCTGCGACTGCCGCGCTATTCCTTGCAACGTCCGAGATTGGCGAAAGCTGTCGTGACATCCAATCTCCCCACCTGTGGGGGAGATGTCCGGCAGGACAGAGGGGGGCGCCGTAGAGTGCAGACTTGGACAGTCCAGTCTGCACAATTTCGATCAAACGCAGCCAATCCTCGAATGCTCAACTCCATTTGAAGCAGCGCCGCTGTCCGCCATCCGATCAGGCGAACGCGGCCAAGCCGGAGCATTGTCAATGGACCTCGTCTTTTCCTCAACCATCGAGCTGGCCACCGCCATCGCCGCGCGGAAGATCTCCGCCGTCGAGGCACTCGACGCGCACCTGGCGCAGATCGATGCGCACAACGATGCGGTCAACGCCGTCATCTCGCTCGACAGGGAAGGGGCTCGCGAGTGCGCCAAGAAGGCCGACGCGGCCCAGGCGCGCGGCGAGGCCCTCGGCCCGTTGCACGGCGTACCGTTCACGCTGAAGGACACGCACGAAACAGCAGGCATGAAGACCACGGTCGGCTTTCCGCCCTTTGCCGACTATGTCGCCAAACAGGACAGTCCGGTCGTCGCCCGCTTGCGTGCGGCTGGCGGCGTGCTGATGGCCAAGACCAATGTCGCGACCATGCTTTCGGACTGGCAGTCGAACAATCCGCTGTTTGGTCGCACCAGCAATCCCTGGAATCTCCAGCGCACGGCGGGCGGTTCCAGCGGCGGCGCGGCGGCTGCACTTTGCTCGGGGATGACGCCGTTCGATGTCGGCACCGACATGCAGGACTCAATCCGGCTGCCGGCCAGTTTCTGCGGTGTCTATGGCCTGAAGCCGGCGGAGCACCGCGTCTCGCTGGCCGGCGTCTTTCCCGATCCCGGCGGTACTGCGCGCAGCGTGCGGCTGATGTCCTGCCTTGGGCCGCTGGCGCGCAGTGTGGAAGATTTGGCGCTGATCTATCAAATCATTGCCGGTCCTAATGGAAGCGACACCGATCTTGCGCCGGTGCCGGTCGAGGATATGCCAAGCCTCGACCTCAAGACATTGCGCATTGCCTTCGCGCCGTTCTTTCCCGGGTTTCCAGTGGCGGGCGACGTCAGCGCCGCGGTCGAAAGTCTCGCAAGGCAGTTACAATCCGCAGGAGCGGTCGTCGAAGAAGCAAAACTGCCGAAACTCGACCTGCATGACGATCTGGAGCAGGGCGGCGCGCTGATCGGCATGATGCTGGAGGCCGCTCAGCCTGAGCCGCCGGAGGAACCGACACCGGTCTCGCGCTGGTTCGAGGCACTCGCCCGCCGCGACAAATCCATTCTCGCCTGGGACCGGTTTTTCGAGGCCTACGACGCGTTGATTTGCCCGGTCGCCATGACCACCGCCTTCCCGCATTGCGAGCCGGGCACGCCGATCAAGGTCGACGGCAAGGAGCAGAGCTACTGGATGCTGCCGGCCTATGGCGCCGTGTTCAACTACAGCGGCCATCCAGCGCTTTCCATGCCGTGCGGACAGGACAGCACCGGCCTGCCGATCGGCCTGCAACTGGTCGGCAAACGCTGGTCGGAGTCACGGCTGCTCGGCATCGCCAAGGCAATCGAACCACTCACCGGCGGCTTTCGCCGTCCGCCCGCCTATTGAGCGAAGCGCGACAATCCATAAGGCGCAAGCAGCGGGTCGCGCTCGCCGTCGAGGATTTCCCTTGTGGCGAACAGGCCGACGGCCGGCGCCAGCGTGATGCCGGAATGCATGACCGCGACATAGACACCGTCCATGCCCACCGCGCGGCCGATGATCGGAAAGCCGTCGATCGGCGTCGGCCGGTAGCCGACCGTGTGGAAATCGAGTTCCAACTCGTCGCTGTCGCGCAGCATGGCTTTCATGGCCGCAAACAGCGCGTGGGCGGTGGCTTCGGCATTCATACCCGGATCGGCGCCGCCAAAATCCGAGCCGGCGATGATGCGGCCTTCCGCCGTCTGGCGCATGTGCAGCCGCTCGGCCAGAACCAGACCGTTGAGCAGCTTTTTGTAAGGCCGTGAGTGGACGATCAGGCCGGGCGGCGTTTCGATCGGCAGGTTGATCCCGGCGGTCGCGGCGATCTCCGGCGAGCCGACGCCGGCCGCGACCACCACCTCGTCTGATGCAATCAATCCGTGCGAAGTGTCGACACCGGTGATCCTGCCGCCGGTCTGGACCAGGGCCGTCACCGTGCTGGAGATGGTCTTCGCGCCATGTCGCTTCGCGCCTGCCAATAGGGCATGGGCGGCGGCCACGGGCTCTGCGACACCTTCCTCAGCCACATGCAGGGCAAAGTCGGGAAGCTCGGCGAGATTGGGCTCGATGCGCGCGGCACCGGCGCGGTCGACGCGTTCGATGCCGTAGCCCCAGGCGGAATGCTCCGTGGCGTAGATTTCCATGTCGGTGGCCGACAGATCCCAGCACAGGCCACCGCACCAGCTGAGCGGCAGGCCGGGTAGGTCCTGCGCCAGCCGCGACCATTCGGCCATCGCGCGGGTGCGCAGCCGGAAATAGGGCTCCGGATTGCCCCAGCTGGCATTGATCCAGGCAAACGAGTTTGGGGTGGCGATTCCACCGACGGGGCTGTCGGAAATGACCGTGACCTGTGCTCCCGCCTTGCTCAGATGCCAGGCGATGGAGGCGCCGATGATGCCGGCGCCGATGACGATCACTTGTTTCGCCGCAGTCATGCTTGCTCCTCTGCCTCGCCATCCGGAGGGATGTTCGTCCAGTGCCATCCCGGCAGCCGCTTGCCAACATCGCGCAGCGCAAAATATGCGGCAATGCACTGGCCGGAGCCACAGCACGGCTGAGCTGTATGCTCTGACGGTGAGGCGGCGATCAGCAGCTTCCGAGCCGTCGGACCGGTCGACAGCCCGGCACTGCGCTGCTAGAAGCCCGGCCTGTCACACGGAAATCCCAGAGAATGCCCGAAGCAATAGAAGAAGAAGTGGCGCGCCGCCGCACCTTCGCGATCATCGCGCACCCGGACGCCGGCAAGACCACGCTCACCGAAAAGCTGCTGCTGTTCGGCGGCGCCATCCAGCTTGCCGGCGAGGTCAAGGCCAAGAAGGACAAGATTCAGACGCGGTCCGACTGGATGAAGATCGAGCGTGAGCGCGGCATCTCGGTCGTCACCTCGGTGATGACCTTCGAGTATGAAGACAATGTCTTCAACCTGCTCGACACGCCCGGCCACGAGGATTTCGCCGACGACACCTACCGCACGCTGTCGGCGGTCGACTCGGCGGTCATGGTCATCGATGCCGCCAAGGGCATCGAGCCGCGCACACTGAAGCTGTTCGAAGTCTGCCGGCTGCGCGACATTCCGATCATCACCTTCATCAACAAGATGGACCGCGAAAGCCGCGATCCGTTCGAGATTTTGGACGAGATCGAGCAGAAGCTGGCGCTGGATACTGCCCCCGTCACCTGGCCGATCGGCCGCGGCAAGAATTTTGCCGGCACCTATCATCTGGCGCTGAATGCCGTGCGCAGGGGCGACGCGGAGAAAGAACGCACGCCGGTCAATGGTCCCGATTCCAACCGCGTCGCCGGCCTGCTGCCGGAAAACGAGCGCGAGGCCTTCATCGAGGAACTGGAGCTCGCGCGGGAAGCGTGCAGACCCCTTGATATCGAGGCCTTCCGCGAGGGTCATCTGACGCCGGTCTATTTCGGCTCGGCGCTGCGCAACTACGGCGTCCGCGACCTGATCGAGGCGCTTGGCGCTTTTGGACCGCCGCCGCGCGCGCAGGAGGCCGATACCCGCAAGGTCGAGGCGACCGAGGAGAAGATGACGTCCTTCGTCTTCAAGATCCAGGCCAACATGGATCCCAATCACCGCGACCGCATCGCCTTCGTCCGCGTCTGTTCGGGCAAGCTCGAGCGCGGCATGAAGGCCAAGCTGGTGCGCACGGGAAAACCGATGTCGCTGTCGGCGCCGCAGTTCTTCTTTGCCCGCACCCGCGTCACCGCCGACGAGGCGTTCGCCGGCGATGTCGTCGGCATTCCCAACCACGGCACGCTGCGTATTGGCGATACGCTGACCGAGGGCGAGGAAATCCTGTTCCGCGGCGTGCCGAATTTCGCACCGGAAATCCTGCGCCGCGTTCGCCTCGGCGACGCGATGAAGGCGAAAAAACTCAAGGAAGCGCTGCACCAGATGGCAGAGGAGGGCGTCGTGCAGCTGTTTTCGCCCGAGGATGGCTCGCCGGCCATCGTCGGGGTCGTCGGCGCGCTGCAGCTCGACGTGCTGAAGGAACGGCTGAACTTCGAATACACGCTGCCGGTCGAATTCGAAATGTCGCGCTTCTCGGTGTGTCGCTGGATCTCGGCCGACGACAAGGCCGAGACGCTTCGCTTCATCGAGGCGCATCGCGGCGACATCGCCCGCGACCTCGACAATGATCCGGTGTTCCTCGCCCAGCACGCTTTCTCGCTGAACTACGAAGCGGAACGCTGGAAGGCGATCAGGTTTGCCACGATCAAGGACTATCAGGTCCGCGACAGAGCGGCGTAGGCGCCAGTTTTTCCTTCTCTCCGTTCACGGGGAGAAGGTGCTCGAAGGGCAGATGAGGGGCGGCGCGACCCTTGACTATCCTCTAGCGGCTTCCTCGATCTTGGCGATGTCGATCTTGCTCATCTGCATCATCGCCGACATCACGCGGCCGGCCTTGGCCCGGTCCGGATCCAGCAGCAGGCGCGGCAGCTGCTCCGGCACAACCTGCCAGGAGACGCCGAATTTATCCTTCAGCCAGCTGCATTGCGACGGTTGGCCGCCACCTTCGATGAGCTTGTCCCAGAAGTAATCCACCTCTTCCTGCGTCTTGCAGTCGATCGACTGCGACATCGCCTCGGTGTGCTTGAATTGCGGTCCACCATTGAGCGCCTGGAACTGCACCCCGTCGAGTTCGAACGTGGTCACCAGCACCTTGCCTTCATCGGCGTGGCCTTCGGGCCAGCGCATTACGCTCAGCACCTTCGAATTCTTGAAGATGGAGACGTAGAAATTCATGGCCTCTTCGGCCTGGCCGTCGAACCACAGGCAGGTGGTGATCTTTTGCATGTCGTGCTCCTCGGGTGGTTTTGGTTGCGTTACGGCGAAACGGCTGACTCCGAACGCGGTGCCATTTCCATGCCGTCTGCCCAAGGACGGGCATGCAGTGCGCCATCCGACAGTGCCACGCATTTTTTTTGAGAGAATCTGGCGCATTGCAAAATTGTGGCCAGACCGGGCTTGCGCGTCTATAACGCCTGCGGTCCGAATTCAGCTCCGCCGCGCCATGCCTGGCTGCGGCCAGCCACCAAGGAAAAAACATGCCTGCCTATCGCTCCCGCACCACCACCCATGGCCGCAACATGGCCGGCGCTCGCGGCCTCTGGCGCGCCACCGGCATGAAGGACAGCGATTTCGGCAAGCCGATCATCGCGGTGGTCAAC
Source organism: Mesorhizobium sp. M0227 (assembly GCF_040321855.1). Lineage (NCBI taxonomy): Bacteria > Pseudomonadati > Pseudomonadota > Alphaproteobacteria > Hyphomicrobiales > Phyllobacteriaceae > Mesorhizobium > Mesorhizobium sp. M0227. The sequence goes on from NZ_JAMYSJ010000017.1 coordinate 20,716, forward strand.
TCCTTCACCCAGTTCGTGCCGGGCCATGTCCATCTGAAGGATCTCGGCCAGTTGGTCGCGCGCGAGATCGAGAAGGCCGGCGGCGTCGCCAAGGAATTCAACACCATCGCCGTCGACGACGGCATCGCCATGGGCCATGACGGCATGCTCTATTCGCTGCCGTCGCGCGAATTGATCGCCGACTCGGTCGAGTACATGGTCAACGCTCACTGTGCCGATGCCATGGTCTGCATCTCCAATTGCGACAAGATCACGCCCGGCATGCTGATGGCCTCGTTGCGCCTCAACATCCCTACCGTCTTCGTTTCCGGCGGTCCGATGGAAGCTGGCAAGGTGGTGCTCGCCGGCAAGACGCAGGCTCTCGACCTGGTCGATGCCATGGTGGCGGCGGCCGACGACAGAATTTCCGACGAGGACGTCAAGGTCATCGAGCGCTCGGCCTGCCCGACCTGCGGCTCCTGCTCGGGCATGTTCACCGCCAATTCGATAAATTGCCTGACCGAGGCGCTGGGCCTTTCATTGCCCGGCAACGGCTCGACGCTGGCCACGCATGCCGACCGCAAGCGGCTGTTCGTCGAGGCCGGCCACCTGATCGTCGATCTCGCCCAGCGCTATTACGAGCAGGACGACGAAACCGCGCTGCCACGCAACATCGCCTCCAAAGGTGCGTTCGAGAACGCCATGACGCTCGACATCGCCATGGGCGGCTCGACCAACACCGTGCTGCACATTCTCGCCGCCGCGCATGAGGGCGAAATCGATTTCGATCAGGACGACATCGACGCGCTGTCGCGCAAGGTGCCGGTGCTGTGCAAGGTTGCTCCGGCCAAGTCCGACGTGCACATGGAAGACGTCCACCGCGCCGGCGGCATCATGGCCATCCTCGGCCAGCTCGACAATGCCGGCCTGCTCAACCGCGACCTGCCGACGGTGCACACGCGAACGCTGGGCGAAGCGCTCGACCATTGGGATATTTCCCGCACGACCAGCCAGAGTGTGCGCGATTTCTTCCTCGCCGCCCCTGGTGGCGTGCCGACACAGGTCGCTTTCAGCCAGGACCGCCGCTGGGACGAACTCGATCTCGACCGCGAGAAAGGCGTCATCCGCTCGACCGAACATCCCTTTTCCAAGGATGGCGGCCTCGCTGTGCTGAAAGGCAATCTGGCTCTCGACGGCTGCATCGTGAAGACGGCCGGCGTCGATGAATCGATCCTGAAGTTCACCGGCCCGGCCCGCGTGTTCGAAAGCCAGGATTCCAGCGTCAAGGCGATCCTGTCGAACGAGATCAAGGCCGGCGATGTGGTCGTCATCCGCTATGAAGGGCCGCGCGGCGGCCCAGGCATGCAGGAAATGCTTTATCCAACCAGCTATCTGAAGTCGAAAGGGCTCGGCAAGGCCTGCGCTCTGGTCACCGACGGCCGCTTCTCCGGCGGCACCTCGGGCCTGTCGATCGGCCACGCATCGCCGGAAGCCGCCGAAGGCGGGCTGATCGGGCTGGTGCAGGAGGGCGATACGATCGAGATCGACATCCCCAACCGCAGCATCCGCCTGGCTGTCGACGATGCCGAACTGGCAGCGCGCCGTGCTGCTATGGAGGCCAGGGGCGCCCTGGCCTGGAAGCCCGAGGAAAAGCGCAAGCGCAAGGTGACGACCGCCTTGCGCGCCTATGCCGCGATGGCGACCAGCGCGGCCAAGGGCGCGGTCAGGTTTGTGCCGGAATAAGGTTCGCGCCCAGGCCCCCTCATCCGGCCGCTACGCGGCCACCTTCTCCCCGCAGGGGAGAAGAGGCTGGCGCCGGCGCTGACGATCTCTTCTCCCCTCGGGGAGAAGGTGGCCCGAAGGGCCGTATGAGGGCGTCTGGCTCCAACATCCGGAACACCATCACGGCATCAACTGATACTCATAAAGCTTCTGGTAGAGCCCGCCCTGCTTGAGCAAGGTCTTGTGCGGGCCGCTTTCCACCACCTTGCCGGCTTCGAGCACCACGATCGTGTCAGCCTGGTGCACGGTCGACAGACGGTGCGCGATAACGATCGTCGTGCGGCCTTCCGTCAATTGCTGCAGCGCGTCGCGGAACAGTGCTTCCGATTCGGCATCGAGCGCGCTGGTCGCTTCGTCCAGAAGCAGGATCTCGGCATTGCGCAGCATGGCGCGTGCGATCGAGATCCGTTGGCGTTGGCCGCCCGACAGCAGGCCGCCATTCTCGCCGACATCCGTCTCGTAGCCTTTCGCCTGCGCGCTGATGAAGTCATGGGCGTTGGCCGCCTTGGCGGCGGCGATCACCTCTTCGTCGGTCGCACCCTCGCGCCCAAGCCGGATGTTGTGCATGATGGTGCCGGCAAACAGGAACGTGTCCTGGCTGACATAGGCGATCTTTTCCCGCAGCGATGCGAGCGTCGCATGGGAAATATCCTGACCATCGAACAGCACCTTGCCGCTCTTCGGGTCGTACATGCGCATGATCAGGTTTAGAATCGTCGACTTGCCGCCGCCGGAAGGCCCGACCAGCGCCGTCATCTTGCCGGGCGCAAGCGTCAGATCGAACCTGTCCAGCACCGGCGGCCCGTTCTGATAAGCGAAGTCGACCGCGTCGAACCGGATCTCGCCCGGTCCGGCCAGAAGCGGCTTCGCGTCGGGCTTCTCTACCAGAGTCAGCGGCTGGTCGGCGAGCTCGAACATCATGCGCACGCCGACAATGCCGCTTTCCAGCGATATGCGCACGCGCGCAAGGCGCTTTGCCGGCTCATAGGCAAACAGCAGCGCCCCGATGAAGGCCATGATGTTTCCAGGCATCTGGCCGCCTTGCAAGACCAGGAAGCCGCTGACGAAGATGGCCCCGGCAATTGCCAGTCCGGCCAGCGTCTCCATCACCGGGCTTGTCGCAGCCTCCAGCGTCGCGATGTTGTTGGCCCGGTTCTCGACGTCCGACACGGCCTTGTACATGCGGTTGCGCATTGCGCCTTCGAGGTTGAAGGATTTGACGACGCGCACGCCGATTGCCGTTTCCTGCATCACCTGCACGATCTGGCCGACCGAGCGAAACTCCATCGCGGCGAACTTGCGAACACGTTTGAGGATGCGGTTGACCCCGTAGATAGCCAAGGGGCCGACGACAAAGCAGATTATGGACAAGGCTGGCTGCTGCCAGACCATGACCCCTACCAGGACAACCAGCGACAACAGGTCGCGCACATAGGACGTGACAACGAGGTCGAGCACGTTGCGCGCAGCCTGCGCATTGTTGGTCATGCGTGTGATCAGGTCGGACGACGAGGTCGAATGGTAGAATTCGATGCCTTGCGCCAGGATGCGGTCGTAGATCTTGCGCTGGCGATCGGCGATGATGGCGTTGCCGACCCGGCTCATGAAATAGGCCTGGATGAAGTTGGCGAGACCCTTGAGGATGAAGATCGTGGCAACCCCCGCCGCAATCAGGTTGACGCGGTCAATCCGCTTGAAGACCACGAATTCGTCGGTGATCTCTTTGAGAATCCAGGCGCTGGCGCCGGTCGTGGCGGCCACCACAAGCATCGACAAGATCGCGGCGCCGTAGCCAAACCTGTGCTGGTAAAAGGATTCCCGGATCAACCTCGCAACGAGGCGCTGGTTTTCCGTCGAGCGGAAGAAACGAAACAAACGGCGGATCCTTGAAACCGGGACAACGAAGGCGGCTTATAGAGGGAGTTGCGGCCGGATGGAACCATCCGCGGCCGCCGCGGACAAACCGCTGTTGCAAGCGGCATCGACGAGATGCGATTTCCAGCCTCGGCTATATCAGATGATTCTTTTGACGGGATGACGACAGATGGATTTCGACCTTATCGTTCGCGGCGGCACGCTGCCTGATGGCAGCGTTGCCGACATCGGCATCAGCGGCGAGACGATCGCGGCGATCGAGCCCGTTATGCAGGGTTCCGCGCGAACCGAGATCGACGCCCGTGGCAATCTGGTCTCGCCGCCCTTCGTCGATCCGCATTTCCACATGGACGCGACGCTCTCATACGGCATTCCGCGCATCAACGCGTCGGGTACGCTGCTCGAAGGCATTTCGCTATGGGGCGAGTTGAAGCCGCTTTTGACGCATGAGGCGGTGCGTGATCGCGCATTGGCCTATTGCGACTGGGCGGTGTCGATGGGCCTGCTCGCAATCCGCACCCATGTCGATGTCTGCGATGACAGGCTGCTGGCGGTCGAGGCGCTGCTCGAGGTCAAGAAGACGGTCGCCCCCTATATCGACCTGCAACTGGTCGCCTTTCCGCAGGACGGGTTCTACCGCTCGCCGACGGCACGTGAGAACACCATCCGCGCATTGGACACGGGCCTCGACATTGTCGGCGGCATCCCCCATTTCGAGCGCACCATGGCCGACGGCACGCGTTCGGTAACGGAGCTGTGCGAGATCGCGGCCAAACGCGGCCTGATGGTCGACCTGCATTGCGACGAGACCGACGACCCGCTGTCGCGTCACATCGAACAGCTTGCCTATGAGACGCAGCGCCTTGGTCTGCAAAACAGGGTGGCCGGCTCGCATCTCACATCGATGCATTCGATGGACAATTACTACGTCTCGAAGCTGCTGCCGCTGATCGCCGAGGCCGGCGTCTCGGTCATTCCCAATCCGCTGATCAACATCATGCTGCAGGGCCGCCACGACACCTTCCCGAAGCGCCGCGGCCTGACTCGGGTCAAGGAGATGCTGGCGCTCGGCATTCGCGTCGGCTGGGGCCAGGATTGCGTGCTCGATCCCTGGTATTCGCTTGGCACCGCCGACATGCTCGATGTCGCCTTCATGGGTCTGCACGTTGCTCAGATGTCGAGCCCGGCCGAGATGGCGCGCTGCTTCGACATGGTCACCAACGTCAATGCCGCGATCATGGGCCTCGATCATCTCGGCCTGGCGGTCGGCAAGCGCGCCAGCCTTGTCGTCCTCGATGCCGGCAATCCGGTCGAAGCCCTGCGCTTGCGCGCCGAGCGCCTGTGCGTCATCGCCAGGGGCAAGGTGGTGGCGGAGCGGACGAAGCAGGAAACCAGGCTGTCCATCGACGGAAGGCCGGGAATGGTGAACCGGCGGCACATATCCAGCTAGATACAGCCGATTCCTGGCGCTGGTCTTACCCATTGCCCGAATTCTCCTCGTCAAAGCCGCCGCTTCCGTCTACGACGCGGCTTACCAGGGAGGAATCGGGATCGGCATGACGCAGCCCGTGGCGCAGAATTCGACGATCAGGAATGTGCTTCTGGCCGGCATTCTGCTGATGCTGGCCGGCGACTTCCTGTTTGCGCTGAACGACGCCATGGGCAAGTGGCTGGTCGCCAGCTTCTCCGTCGGTCAGGTGGTGCTGATCCGCTCCATCGGCGCCTTTTTCGTGCTTGGCCCGATGATTGCCCATCAAGGCACGGCCAAGCTGTTTCGCATGGAGCGCTTGGAGCTGCAGCTGCTGCGCGTTGTCATGACCACGCTCGACACCGCGCTCTTTTATGCCGCCGTGGTCTATCTGCCGCTTGCCGATGTCATGAGTTTCTACATGGCCGGGCCGATCTACGTTGCGGCGCTCTCGCACCTCTTGCTTGGCGAAAAGGTCGGTTGGCGCCGCTGGATGGCGATCCTGCTCGGCTTCTGCGGCGTTTTGATCATGCTGAAACCGTCCTCGGCGGCGTTCTCGCTGTCGTCGGGCTTTGCGCTGGTGGGCAGCATCTCCTTCGCCTTCGCCATCATCCTCAACCGCCGGCTGCGCGGCACCAGCGACACCAATCTGGTGACATGGCAGACTATCGGCACGCTGCTGGTCGGGGGTGTGCTGACCATCGGCGCCTGGCAGACGCCGTCGGCGCTCGATCTCGGCGCCATGCTGCTGCTCGGCATCGTCTCCTGCGGCGCGCATCTGATGATCACCAGGGCGCTCAAGCTGGCGCCGGCTTCGACATTGGCGCCGCTGCACTACACGCTGCTGCTGTGGGCGGTGGTGTTCGGACTGGCATTCTTCGGCGACGTGCCAGGCCCGCGCATACTGATCGGCTCGGGCATCGTCGTTCTGGCCGGCCTGTTCATCTTCCACCGCCAGAAAGTGGTCGAGACTGCGGTGCCGCCCGAAAACGTGCCGAAGGGCGTGAATTAGTAGGCTCAGCCCTGACGTATCGCCGCCAGGTGCCGTGAAAACTCCGTCGTCTCCATCAGCGCCTTGCAGCGCGCGAACCGACCGTCGGCATAGGCGCGAAAATCATCGACCGGATTGTTGTTGGCGAGCTGGATCAGCCCCCACAGCGTCCACAACAGGTCGCACATCGCCTTGTAGATGACGATGCGGCCGCGCTCCGCCGGCTTGGCCTCGCCGCCGAAATAGGCGCGCATCATCTCCTCATCCTGCCCCGTGTCGAATTTGCCTTCCACGCTGAGGTCGCCAAGGTCCCAGAGTGGGTCATTCATGCCCGAATACTCCCAGTCGACGATCCACATCCGCTCGCCGGTATCGAGAAAGTTCTCGCACAGCGGATCGCAGTGGCAGGCAACGAGCGGCAGCGGATAGGCGGCCAGCGCCGAGCGCACGCTCTCGGCGTCGCGCACCACGTCATGATAACCGGCGGGCAGGGCGACCTCCTTGGTGGACAGCACCTTGAGGTAATCGTCGATCATCGCGAACAATTCGAAGCGGAAGGGAAACACCGCGCCTGAATCGTGCAGCTTGCGAAAGGCCTCGCCGGCGCGGGCCGGACTGCCCGGACGTGTCCGGAATTTCTCCGGCGACATCGTTTCGGCGCCGGCGATGTAGCGTGTCACCATCACCCCGGTGCCGGGGTCGACATGCAGCACCTCGGGACTGACCCCTGCCTTTGCCGCTTCGCGTGCAGCCACTGCTTCGTTGGCCCGGTTGATGTATTCCTCGGTGCCCTTGCCGGGAATGCGCAGGCAGAAGTCGCCGGCCTTGAAGACGAGGTTGGTGAGGCCGCCCAGCCGTTCCAGCGGCCCGCTGTAGCCGGCCAGCATGGGAATGGCGTCCAGTGCCGCACGCGCCTCGTCAGTCACCATGCCTGCGCCCCCACGCCGTTATTTGTCGCAGCGACGGTTCCACAATTTTCGCGCTTTGGCTATCATCACTGCGAGATCAAAAATTGGCGGACTGGATAAAAGTGGCGGACAGCAAACATCATGGCGCGCTCGGCGCGGCCTACGCGGCAAAGCGGCCCGAAGAGGTGGCCGCACTCTATGATCGCTGGTCGGAAACCTATGACGCCGACATGTCGGCCGCCGGCTATCGCCATCCGACGATCTGCCTTGCCTTGCTGGCCCGCCATCTGCCGCGCGGTTCAGCACCGCTGCTCGATGCCGGGGCCGGCACCGGGCTCATCGGCGAATGGCTTGATATTGCTGGTTACCCGCAAGTCGAGGCACTCGATATTTCACAAGGCATGCTGGATCAGGCGGCCCGCAAGGGCGTCTATTCCGCGCTCCATTGCCTGGCGCTCGGCGGTCATCTGCCCTTTGCCGATGATGCCTATGCCGGGATCATCTCGGCCGGCGTCTTCACCTCGGGCCATGTCGGCGTCGAGGGGCTGGACGAGCTAATCCGCATCTGCCGCCCGGGCGGCGTGATCGTGCTGACGGTCAAGAACACGCTGTGGGATGCCGGCTTTGCCACGCGTGTCGGCGAGATCGAGGTGCAAGGCCTCGTCACCCGCGTCGAGGAAACGCGCCCTTACGTCTCCATGCCGGGCGAAGCCGACACCGTGCCCAGCCGCGGTCTCGCACTGCGCGTGACCTGACCTACGCTTTGACCCTGGCGCCTGCCGGGTCGTACATCGGCTCGAGATGGATCTTGGCCGGTGTCCTCTCCATCGCAACCACCAGTTCATAGTCGCCCGAGACCAGAAAATCGTCGCTCACCCCGTCGGCGTTGCGCACATAGCCGTAGCCGATGGTCTTGCCCAGCGTGTAGCCATAACCACCGCTGCTGAGATAACCGACCGGATCGCCATTGCGCAGTATGGTTTCGCGACCGAGCAGCACGATCTCGGGGTCGTCGACCGTGAAGCCGGCAAAGCGTTTCTTCAGTGCCGCGCCGCTGGTCTTCTCCAGCGCGCGCCGTCCAACGAAATCGGTGTTCTTGCGCAGCTTGACCGCCCAACCGAGCCCGGCTTCCTGCGGCGTGTCGTTGGGGGTGATGTCGGAGCCCCAGGCGCGATAGCCTTTTTCCAGCCTTAGCGATTCCAGCGCCCGATAGCCGACCGGGCGGATGTCATGCTTCTCGCCTGCCGCCAGCAGCGCGTCGAAGACTTCGCCGGTGGCCGCGATCGGCACATGCAGTTCCCAGCCGAGTTCGCCGACATAGGTGACGCGCAGCGCCCGAACCGTGTGGCCGGCGATGGCAATCTCATGCACATGGCCGAACGGGAAGCCGGCATTCGACACGTCGGCTCCGGTCGCCGCCGAGAGCACGTCGCGCGCCCGAGGACCCATCAGCGACAGCGTGCCGAAATCCTCGGTGACGTCGACAAGCCTGGCGTCGAGCCCTTCGCCGATATGATCGCTGATCCATGAGAAATCATGCGTGCGGAAACCTGTGCCGGTGACGATGTAGAATTTCTCCTCGGCCAGCCTCGCCACAGTGAGATCAGCCTCGATACCGCCGCGCGTGTTGAGAAGCTGCGTGTAGGTCAGCCGGCCGACCGGTTTGCTGACGTCGTTGGCGCAGATCCAGTCCAGCGCCTTCAGCGCATCGGGCCCGCTCAACTCGTATTTGGCGAAGGAGGATTGATCGAATATGCCAACCTTTTCGCGCACATGACGGTGTTCGTCGCCGACCGCCGCGAACCAGTTCTGCTGGCCCATCGAATAGATGTCCTGCGGCTCGACGCCTTCGGGCGCGAACCAGTTCGGCCGCTCCCAGCCGAGCTTCGAGCCGAACACAGCATTTTGCTGTTTCAGCCTGTCGTAGAGCGGCGAGAGGATACGGGGCCTCCCGCTGGCATACTCCTCATGCGGGAAGCCGATCGTATAGTGCTTGCCATAGGCCTCCAGCGTGCGGTCGCGGACCCACTGACGGTCGCGGTGCAGGTTGGAAAAGCGCCTGATGTCGACCACCCAAAGGTCGAGCGGTGCTTCGCCGTCGACCACCCACTGCGCCAGCACCCAGCCGGCGCCGCCGCCCGAGGCGATGCCGAAGGCGTTGAAGCCGGCGCCGACGAACATGTTGGCACATTCGGGCGCTGTGCCGAGAATGAAATTGCCGTCCGGCGTAAAACTCTCCGGCCCGTTGATCATCTGCTTGACGCCGACGGTTTCCAGCGCCGGCACGCGCGCGATCGCTTGGCTCATGTGCTGCTCGAAATGGTCGTAGTCGTCGTCGAACAGCCTGAACTCCCAATCATTGGGTACGTCGCCGCCGGGGAGACCAGTCGCCCAGGCCTGCGGGTTCGGCTCATAGCCGCCCATCACCAGCCCGCCGACTTCCTCCTTGAAATAGGTGCGTCGGTCAGGGTCGCGGATGGTCGGCGCGTCGGTCGCCAGACCGTCGATCTTCTCGGTGATGATGTACTGGTGCTTCACCGGCTGAAGCGGCACGTTGATGCCGGCCATGGCCCCCACTTGCCGCGCCCATTGGCCCGCACAGTTGACCACCTTGTCGCAGGCGATGTCGCCCTTGCTGGTCTTCACCGCCGTGATGCGGCCGTCCTTCATTTCGAAGCCGGTGACACGGACATCCTCGAACAGTTTGGCGCCATGCATGCGCGCGCCCTTGGCCAGCGACTGCGTGATGTCGGAGGGGCTCGCCTGGCCATCGGTCGGCAGCCAGGAGGCGCCGACGAGATCGCCGGTCTCCAGCAGCGGCCACATTCTTTTCACCTCGTCCGGCGACAGCAATTGCATGTCCATGCCGAAGCTTTTTGCTGTTGTCGCCAGCCTTTTGTACTCCGTCCAGCGGTCGGCATTGGTGGCGAGCCTGAGGCAGCCGGTCATCTTCCAGCCGGTGGCGAGACCGGTCTCGGCCTCCAGTCCCTTGTAGAGGTCGACGGAGTATTTCAGCACGCGGGTGATAGACGCCGACGAGCGCAATTGCCCGACAAGGCCGGCCGCATGCCAGGTCGAACCCGAGGTCAGCTTGCCCTGCTCCAGCAGCACCACGTCAGCCTTATGGTCGCGCGCCAGATGATAGGCCGTCGAACAGCCGATGATGCCGCCGCCGATGACGACGATGGCGGCCTGGCTCGGCAATGTCATGATTTCTGTATCCCGTATTTTGTCCGGTAGTTTTCAAGTGCCGCGTCGAGCCGGACGAGGTTTTCCTCGGTGTAGGCGACGTAGTCGATGCCTGGCGCGTCGAGATAGAGCTCGGAGACCATGCTCCACATCGCCTCGCGCAGCAGCGAGGCGCATTGCATGGCCGCGTGCGAACGGCGGATCGCATCGTCCGGCTCCTTCATGAAGTAGGCTGTCAGGAAGGCGAAGGATTCCTCGTCGCTCATGCCGGCGTTGGAGGCGGCGCCTGCGAGGTCGAACATCGCCGTGTTGAAACCGGCATATTCGAAGTCGATCAGCCACAGCCTGTTGCCGTCATCGAGAATGTTGGCCGGCAGCAGATCATTGTGGCCAAAGACGATCGGCAGCAGCTTCTGCGCGCGCTCCAGTTCGTCGGCCAGTGTCAAAAGGCGCGGCAAGTCGCTGCGCTTGCGGCTCCCGCCCTCTTCAAGCGTGCGCGCATAGTCGCGGATGACATGGAACACCCAGAACATGAAGCCGGCGCCGGAAACGTGATTGGGCATCTCCCGGTGGAAGGCGCGCATCAGAGCCGCGACGCGGCCGAGATTGGCGCGCACGTCTTCCGCCAGATAGGTTTTCGCACCGAGAAATTCCGTTACCAGTATGCCCGGTTCGGCATGGTGGACGGCTGGCGCGAAACCGGCGGCATGCGCCGCCCGCGCGGTCATAACCTCGCGCTCGCGAAAGACATGGTGGAACGGATAGTCCTTGCCGAAGCGCACGACATGTCGTCCGGCCGCGTCCGTGACCACATAATTCGCGTTGCTCAGGCCGCCGGGCAGCGGTGCGATCTCGATGCCACCGGTCCAGCAGGGCAGGGCGCGGATGCGATCTTCGGCGGTCACGGAATCATCCCTGGTTTGCTGGGCTTCGACAAGGCGCCGTGAACAGCGCAACGACGGCGGGGAGAAACGTAAATACTCTCGTCGGTGCGGGACGCCAGGATCGGTATCCCGCACCGCACCGACGAGCCCCTTGGCCAGGTTTTTGAGCCCGGCATCCGCCCCCGCGGATCTGAAAATTCCTTGTACAGGCACGTTCCAAACGGCCTGACCACTGAGTTGCGGCTCTGCCCCCAGTCGCAGATCTGAAGCCTGTTGATGTCTTTGATTTCACGCCCGGGTTGCCCGCTTGTCAATAAAAAGGTGTGACTTTTTTTGGGTATTTTGCCCGAAAGCATAAGGTAGTTCCTTTAAAAGCACTTGAATTACCTTAGAATCGGTCAGGAGCATCAGTTCGGGAAACCAGATGGCCCAGTCCAAACGACACGGCGAGATCCTGCGTCTCCTGCAGGAAGAGGGCACCGTCACCATCGCCAGTCTGGCCGACCGGCTGGGCGTGTCGCTCGAGACAGTGCGCCGCGACGTCAAGCCACTGACTGGTGATGGCTCTGTCCTCAAGATGCATGGCGCCATCGGCCTGCCGTCGATGATCGGCGAAGCGCCGTTCGAGCGGCGTATGCGTGAGAACGCCGACGCCAAGCGCGTCATTGCCCGCATGGTCGCCGCCACCATACGCGACGGCGAATCGATCATGCTCGACACCGGCACGACGACCTCGTTCCTTGCGCGTGAACTGCTTGGCCACCGGCGCCTGACGGTCGTCACCAATTCCTCGGATATTGCCCGCACGCTGGCCACCATCAACGGCAACAAGGTCTATATGGCGGGCGGCGAGCTGCGCAGCGATTCCGGCGCTGCTTTCGGCGCCTCGGCAATCGATTTTGTCAGTCGTTTTTCGGTCAGCCACGCCATCATTTCCACCGGCGGCGTCGACGCGGTGATGGGCGTCATGGATTTTGATCTGGATGAAGCCGAGTTCGCCCGCATGGTGCTGTCGCGCGGCCAGCGGTCCCTGGTCATCACCGATCACTCGAAATTCGGCCGTCTTGGTCTGGTCCAGGTCTGCGGCTTCGACAGCTTTTCCGAACTCGCCACCGATCGCTCGCCGCCGCACGACCTGGCCGCCGCCCTTGCGCAGGCCGGCGCGCGGCTTAGCATCGCCGACGAGGAAGCCGGGTTTAGCTAAACACCAGCGACTGGTGGGCGCAGACGCCCGCAAAGGTGCCAGCCGATACCGCAAAGGCGATGTTGTGCATCGAACGTGCCGCGTCGCCGGCGGCGTAGACGCCGGGCACGGTCGTCTGCTGCCTGTCATCGACGGTGATTATCGGACCGAGAAGGCCTTCGGTGAAGCCGCAGCCGAGCTGTTCGGCCAGCGGGCTGGCCATGGTGTTGCGCGGTGCGGTGAACATCGCCCTGACGCCGGCCTTTCGGCTATCGTCGAGGTGGACGATCAACCCGCCGGAGCCGTCTTCCCGCAGCTCGGCAACGCTGGTGGGCTCAAACCGCACCTTTCGGCTCTCCAGCGCGCGCATCTGCTCTGTGTCAGGCTCGAACAGGCCGTTGCCGAACAGCGTGACATCGCCCCAATCGGCGATCAATTGCGCCTGATGCAGGGACATCGGGCCGGTTGCGAGCACGCCGAGCGGCCCGCCGGAAACCTCGTAGCCGTGGCAATAGGGGCAGTGCAGCACTTTTCTGCCCCAGAGCTCGGCAAGACCGGCAACCTCCGGCAGGATATCGCGCACCCCGGTGGCCAGCACCAGCCGTGTGGCGCCGAATGTCTCGCCGCCGTCGGTGGCGATTTCGAAATCGCTGCTGTCAGCAGCAACGGCCTTGTCCGCACGCCTGTCGACAACCCTGGCTGTCGGATAGGCCAGCAGCTGCCGCCTTGCGTCATCCAGGATTGCGCCGGGCGCGCGCCCGTCATGTCCGAGGAAGCCGTGCGAATGCTCGGCAAAGCGGTTGCGCGGCTGGCCGGCGTCGATCACCAGCACCTTGCGTCCTGCGCGCGCCACCTGGATGGCGGCGGACAGGCCGGCAAAGCTGCCGCCGACGACGGCAAGATCATACTGCATGGCTGGAGACTCCAATGAGGTCAAAACGGCGGCGGAAATCGGCGGTCAGGTCGGCCAGCGTGATGCGGCTCAGTTTCTCCGCCAGCAGCTTTTCGGCGGCGATGCGAAAATCGTCGAGCACGGCGATCACCGCCTGCTCGACGAGGCAGCCGGGGCTTTCCGGCTCGGTGCTGAACGGCAGCAGCGTCTCGCCAAGCGCTGCGCTGATCTCGGCCAGGGAGATTTTCTCGGGCGCCCGTCCGAGCAGCCAGCCGCCACCGTGCCCGCGTGACGAGGTGACGATGCCGGCATCGCGCAAGCCTGCGATGGTGCGGCGGACCACGACCGGATTGGTGTGGATGAAGGTGGCAAGCTGCTCGGAGGTCAGCGCCTGTTCGGGCTTCTCGGCCATGTGGACGAGAATGTGCAAGGTCGAGGACAGTCGGCTGTTGCGCTTCATGTAACTTAGTTAGTTACGATTGGCGAAGGCGTCAAGTGTTCGCCGGTTGCCACTTCCCAGCATCGCGTCCGCCGTGTTTAGTCCGGCCATGGCTTTCACCATCCGCCAGTTGCAGTTCTTCATCGCAGTCGCCGAGCAAGGCACGGTCTCGGGCGCCGCGCAGAACCTGTCAATCTCGCAATCGTCGGTCACCGAAGCGATCAAGGAGCTCGAAAGCGATCTCGGCGTCGAACTGTTCGAACGCCATCCGCGTGGCCTCAACATCACCCACAAGGGCCACCAGTTCCTGCGCCACGCGACGAAGATTCTCGCGGACGTTTCCGACGCGCGCCGCTCTTTCTCGGGCGAGCAGACGGTGGCGGCCGGCCGGCTGCAGCTCGGCGTCACCTCACTGGTCGCCGGCTATGTGCTGTCGGATCTGCTCGCCCGCTACCGCCGCGCCTATCCCGGCGTCGAGGTCTCTGCCATCGAGGACAATGGCGATTATCTCGAACACCTCCTGATCGGCGGCAAGCTCGACATTGCCGTCATGGTCACCTCCAATTTGCGCGACCGCACCGCGTTGCAGTCGGAAATCCTCGAAGTCTCGGCCTATCGGCTGTGGCTGCCGCTCGGTCATCCGCTCGTCGGCGCCGACATCATCGGCATTGGCGACATTGCCTCCGAAACGCTGATCATGCTGACCGTCGACGAGATCGAGGAGAATACCGGCAAGCTGCTGACGGCGATCGGCGCCAAGCCGCATGTCGCCTTCCGCACCCGTTCCGTGGAGGCCGTGCGCAGTCTGGTCGCCACCGGCGCCGGTGTGGCGCTGCTGCCCGACCTCGTCTACCGGCCCTGGTCGCTGGAAGGCGACCGCATCGAATCGCGCGATATTTCCGGCTCCTTGCCGGTGGTCCAGGTCGGCATGGTCTGGCGGCGCGGCTCCGGTCTGCCGCAGGCGGCGCGCGATTTCATCGGCCTTGCCCAGTCGCAACGGACGGTCCGCCAGCGTCCCTGAGAGATCGGCTGCCCACCTATCGGAAAAACCGATATCGCCCTTCTGATAAATGAATTTGCGAAACCGGAATTTTCGAAGCACTTTCGGTTAGGGACCAAAGCCGCCATCAGAGCGGCATCAAGCCCAACGGACGAACTGACAGTTTTCAGTCCGCGCGTGACCCCTAGCGAAGACCGAAACCGGCTTTCAGGGTCAGGCGCCTAAATGGGAGATCGACAATGAATTCATTCCTGAAGTCATGCACTGCTCTGACGGTTGCGCTGACCTTTTCCGGTCAGGCCGTCGCCCAGGTCAAGGAACTTGGCAAGGGCGAAGGTCAGGTCAACATCGTTGCCTGGCCGGGCTATATCGAGCGCGGCGAAACCGACAAGGGTTATGACTGGGTGACCTCCTTCGAGAAGGAGACCGGCTGCAAGGTCAACGTCAAGACCGCCAACACCTCCGATGAAATGGTCTCGCTGATGAATGAGGGCGGCTTCGACCTCGTCACCGCTTCAGGCGATGCCTCGCTGCGCCTCGTTGCCGGCAAGCGCGTGCAGCCGATCAACACCGATCTCATCCCGAGCTGGAAGACGGTCGACGAGCGCCTCAAGGACGCGCCGTGGTTCACCGTCGGCGGCGCCCATTACGGCGTTCCTTACCAGTGGGGCCCGAACGTCCTCATGTACAACACCGACGTGTTCAAGGAGGCTCCCAAGAGCTGGAACATCGTCTTCGAGGAAATGAAGCTGCCTGACGGCAAGTCCAACAAGGGCCGCGTCCAAGCCTATGACGGGCCGATCCACATCGCGGATGCCGCCAACTATCTGATGTTCCACAAGCCGGAACTCGGCATCAAGGACCCCTACGAACTGAACGAGGATCAGTACAAGGCTGCGCTGGAATTGCTGCGCGTCCAGCGCACGCTGGTCGGCCGCTATTGGCACGACGCCGCCATTCAGGTCGACGATTTCCAGAACGAAGGCGTCGTCGCTTCCGGCTCGTGGCCGTATCAGGTCAACACGCTGGTCGCCGCCAAGAAGCCGGTCGCGTCCACCATCCCGGAGGAGGGCGCCACCGGTTGGGCCGACACCACGATGATGGAAGCCGATTCGGCCAACCCAAACTGCGCCTATATGTGGATGGAACATTCGCTGTCGCCCAAGGTGCAGGGCGATGTCTCGGCCTGGTTCGGTTCGCTGCCCGTCGTGCCCGCCGCCTGCAAGGGCAACGAGCTTTTGACCGACGAAGGCTGCAAGACCAACGGCTACGAGAATTTCGACAAGATCAAGTTCTGGAAGACGCCGGTGTCGAAATGCACCACCCAGAACGACCAGTGCGTGCCCTACTACCGCTGGGTGTCGGACTATATCGGCGTCATCGGCGGGCGGTGATTTTTCTTACCCTCCCTCTCGTGGGGAGGGTCGACGCATAGCGTCGGGGTGGGGTCGGCTCGGCGTTTTTCGAGGCACCCCCACCCGCGGCTTCGCCGCGACCTCTCCATAAGGGGGGAGGTAGGACGTCGCGCGACATCAGCACACCAAACCGGCAACGGACTGACAGCCCATGACCTCCGCCGTCTCCTTCCAGAAAGCCTCGCGCCATTTCGGCAGCGTGCGCGCCGTCGACGCGGTCGATCTCGATATCGCGCCGGGGGAATTCTTCGCCATGCTCGGGCCGTCCGGTTCCGGCAAGACCACTTGCCTGCGCCTCATCGCCGGCTTCGAGCAGCCGACATCGGGCTCGATCTCGATCTTCGGCGAACGCGCCGAGGGCGTTCCGCCCTATCGCCGCAACGTCAACACCGTGTTTCAGGACTATGCGCTGTTCCCGCATCTGAACGTGCTCGACAACGTCGCCTACGGGCTGATGGTCAAGGGCGTCGGCAAGGCTCAGCGGCACAAGGCGGCGGAAGAGGCGCTGTCACTGGTGCGGCTGCCCGGCTATGGCGCCCGCCGCCCCGGCCAGCTTTCCGGCGGCCAGCGCCAGCGCGTCGCGCTCGCCCGTGCGCTGGTCAACCAGCCAAAGGTGCTGCTGCTCGACGAGCCGCTCGGCGCGCTCGACCTCAAATTGCGCGAGAACATGCAGGAGGAGCTGAAGTCGCTGCAGAAGGCGCTCGGCATCACCTTCGTCTTCGTCACCCACGACCAGGGCGAAGCACTGTCGATGGCCGACCGCGTCGCCGTTTTCAACGACGGCAAGATCATGCAGATCGGCACGCCGGAGGATATCTACCAGCGGCCGAAGACGCGTTTTGTTGCCGATTTTGTCGGCTCATCGAATGTACTGCCACCGGATTTCGTCCAGCGTTATTCCGGCCAGCATCGCTGGGGGAGTCTCCGCCCTGAATCCATT
Source organism: Mesorhizobium sp. M0227 (assembly GCF_040321855.1). Taxonomy (NCBI): domain Bacteria; kingdom Pseudomonadati; phylum Pseudomonadota; class Alphaproteobacteria; order Hyphomicrobiales; family Phyllobacteriaceae; genus Mesorhizobium; species Mesorhizobium sp. M0227. The sequence goes on from NZ_JAMYSJ010000017.1 coordinate 37,661, forward strand.
CGCGTCGGCCGCGCGGCCAGCGGGGGCACAAGTGGTGAAGGCGTGTCCGCCCGCCTCGTCTCGACCAACTATCTCGGCGCCACGACAAAACTGGCGCTCGACGCCGACGGCCTTCGACTGCACGCCATCGTGCCGGCCGGCACGGCCTTGCCTGGGGAAGGCGAGGCGGTCGTGCTGACTTTTAACCGCGAGCACCTGCATCTGATGGACGAGCCGGCATGATGAAGGTTTGCGCATTGCACCCCCCTCTGTCCTGCCGGACATCTCCCCCGCAAGGGGGGAGATTGGCTGTTACCACTGGCTTCGCCAGCTTCCAACGCTGCAGAGCCGGTGAGGCGGACAAGCTGCTGATCTCCCCCCTTGCGGGGGAGATGTCCGGCAGGACAGAGGGGGGTGTGAAGGATCTCGGCCTCTCATACATCCTCCATGAGTACAGAGCTCCATCATGACGACCGCCGCGCTCAGCTCCAATCCCGCGCCCGCCATCCTGCCGGGCAGCGGCGGCCTGCGTGGCGCGCTGTCGGACCTTTTCTGGCGCAAGCCGAAGGTCCTGCTGTTGCTCATGCTGCTGCCGCCGGTGCTTTGGCTGGGCATCGTCTATATCGGCTCGCTGTTTGCGCTCCTGGCGCAGAGCTTTTTCTCCATCGACGAGTTTTCCGGTCTCATCAACCGTGAGTTCACGCTCAAGACCTATGGTGACCTGTTCCAGGCCGCCAATCTCGATATCATCCTGCGCACGGTGACGATGGCGGCTCTGGTCACGCTGGCCTCGGCCGTCATCGCTTTCCCCATCGCCTACTACGCGGCGCGCTATGCGCGCGGTCGCTGGAAGGCCTTGTTCTATCTCGGCATCATGCTGCCGCTGTGGTCGAGCTATCTGGTCAAGATCTACGCCTGGAAGCTCATCCTGGCCAAGGAAGGCATCCTCACCTGGCTCCTCGCCAAGCTGCATTTGTTGTGGGTGCTCGACGCCTGGCTGTCGCTGCCGATCGTCGGCGGCAATTCGCTGTCGGTATCGTTCACCGGCACCTTCATCGTCTTCGTCTATGTCTGGTTACCGTTCATGATCCTGCCGGTACAGGCGGCGCTCGAGCGCGTGCCCGGCAATCTCGTCGAGGCCTCGTCTGATCTCGGCGCCTCTCCGGGACAGACCTTCCGCAACGTGCTGTTCCCGCTGGCGCTGCCGGGCATCGTCGCCGGTTCGATCTTCACCTTCTCGCTTACGCTGGGCGACTACATCATCCCGCAGATCATCGGTACCTCGCGGCTGTTCATCGGCCAGGCGGTCTATTCGCAGCAAGGCACGGCCGGCAACATCCCGCTCGCCGCCGCCTTCACCGTGGTGCCGATCGTCATCATGGGCTTCTACCTCTGGGGCGCCAAGCGCATGGGGGCCTTCGATGCGCTCTGATGGTTCCCAGTCGGCGCCGCTCGGCCTGAAGATCGCCGCCGCCTGCGGCCTGCTGTTCCTGCATCTGCCGATCCTGCTGATCTTCGTCTATGCCTTCACCACCGAGGAGAAGAGCTTTGTCTGGCCACCCCCCGGCCTGACGACGCAATGGTTCGCCGTCACCTGGAACCGGCCGGATGTCTGGCAGGCATTGTCGCTGTCGGTCAGGGTTGCCGCGATCTCGACGGCGATCGCGCTCGTCCTCGGCACGCTCTGTTCGGCGGCGGTTTCGCGGACAAAATTCTTCGGCCGCGAAACCATCTCGCTGCTGGTCATCCTGCCGATCGCGCTGCCCGGCATCATCACCGGCATCGCGCTGCGCTCGGCCTTTTCGCTCGCCGACATTCCGTTCTCGTTCTGGACGATCGTGCTCGGCCACGCCACCTTCTGCGTCGTCGTCGTCTACAACAATGCCGTCGCCCGCTTTCGCCGCACCTCCGGATCGATGATCGAGGCGTCGATGGATCTCGGCGCCGACGGTTTTCAGACCTTCCGACATGTCGTGCTGCCCAACATTGCCACGGCGCTGCTTGCCGGCGGCATGCTGGCCTTCGCGCTGTCCTTCGACGAGGTCATCGTCACCACCTTCACCGCCGGCCAGCAGCAGACATTGCCGATCTGGATGCTGGAAGAGCTGATCCGTCCGCGCCAGCGCCCGGTGACCAATGTCGTCGCCATGGTCGTGGTGCTGGTGACGCTGCTGCCCATCCTTGCCGCCCATTACCTCACCCGCGACGGCGACCAGATTGCGGGCAGTGGAAAATGAAATCAGCGAATAGGGAGTGACGAATAGCGAATAGGGAAGATCGACAGTCAAACCCTACTCGCTATTCGCTACTCGCTACTCGCTCCTGTTAAGGAGAAACCTTATGGACACCCAGATGCTGATCGGCTCGAGATTCGAGAAGGGCACCGAGACCGAGGAACCGATCCTCAATCCAAAGACCGGGGCGACCATCCTCAGCCTGCCCGAGGCCAGCCAGGCACAGATTGAGGCGGCGATCACTGCCGCCGAACAAGCGTTCGTCTTGTGGTCGCGCACCACGCCGGCGCAGCGCTCCGGCTATTTGCTGAAGATCGCCGACCGCATCGAGGCCGATGCCAAGGAATTCGCCACGCTCGAGGCGCTCAATTGCGGCAAGCCGATCAACGCCGTGCTCAATGATGAAATCCCGGCCATCGTCGACTGCTACCGCTTCTTCGCCGGTGCCGTCCGTTCGATGCCCGGCGTCGTCGCCGGCGAATACATTCCCGGCCATACTTCGATGGTCCGCCGCGACGCCATCGGCATCGTCGCTTCCATCGCGCCGTGGAACTATCCGCTGATGATGATGGCCTGGAAGTTGGCGCCGGCAATCGCCGGCGGCAACACCGTCGTCTTCAAGCCTTCCGAGCAGACACCGCTGACGGCGCTGAAGCTGGCAAAAATCCTTGCGGAAATCCTGCCGGAAGGCGTGGTCAATGTCGTGCTCGGCCGCGGCGACAGCGTCGGCAACACGCTGATCAACCATCCCAAGGTCAACATGATCTCGATCACCGGCGATGTCGCCACCGGCAAGAAAGTGCTGCAGGCGGCCGCCAAGTCGGTCAAGCGCACGCATCTCGAGCTCGGCGGCAAGGCGCCGGTCATCGTCTTCGACGACGCCGATCTTGGCGCCGTGGTCAACGGCCTGCGCGCCTTCGGCTATTACAATGCCGGCCAGGACTGCACCGCCGCCTGCCGTATCTACGCCGGCAGGAAGATCTATGACAAACTCGTCGCCGATCTCTCCTCGGCCGTCTCGACCATCAAGTACAATCGTCCCGACGACACCGAAAACGAGATCGGCCCACTCATCTCCCGCCGCCAGCGCGACCGCGTCTCCAGCTTCGTCGAGCGCGCCTCGGAACTGAACCACATCGAGATCACCACCGGCGGCAAGCCGGGCGAGGGTTCCGGCTTCTACTACCAGCCGACAGTCGTTGCCGGCGCGCTGCAGGAAGACGAAATCGTGCGCCGCGAAGTGTTCGGCCCGGTCGTCTCGGTTACTCGTTTTTCGGAGGTCGACGAGGCGGTGAACTGGGCCAATGACAGCGACTACGGCCTGGCGTCCTCGGTATGGACCAAGGATGTCTCGCGCGCCATGGCGACGGCCGCCCGCCTGCAATATGGCTGCACATGGATCAACACCCACTTCATGCTGACCAACGAGATGCCGCATGGCGGGCTGAAGCAGTCCGGCTACGGCAAGGACATGTCGCTCTATGCGCTGGAGGACTACACCGCCGTGCGGCATGTGATGGTGGCGCATGGTTGAGAAGTGGTCCGCGTAGCAAACGAAAAGCCAATTGCTTGGCTTTTCGAGCTTCGAACGCCCTGCGCCTGCGAAGGGCCGGGCGTGGCTATTTTCTCTTCTCCCCGTTCACGGGGAGAAGAGTCGCTACTCCACAACGCGATAAATATTCCATAGGCTGGTGCCCGACACGACATAGGGCTCGATCTCCTTGCCCCATTTCGCGTGCGCGTCGATCTTGCCGATCTTGGCGAAGAACGCCTCCAACTGGGCCAGGCTTTCGACCTGGTGATGGGACTCGACGGTCGCCTCCCGCGCGCCGATAGAACCGGTCATGATCTGGAACTCCAGCTCGGCGAGGCCGACCTGCGAGCCGATCTCGCGTTCCCATTTCTTCAACAGGTCGAGCACGGTCTGCTTGTGTCCGAATTTGGCGTCGATCTGCCATCTGGCGCTGAACATCGTCTTCTCCTCCAGCTTTGCGGCCCAGGCCGCGGTTGATCCACCGGCTGTTGCCTACTCGTCCCAGGCCTGCACGACGGTCTGCCTTGCGATCCGCCCGTCCTTCAGCTCCAGCATCGCCGCGCAGAACACCTTGGTGCCGTCCGGATAGGCGCAGGCCTGGGTGAAGGCGAGACTGTCGCCGTCGGCGATGGTGGTATCGACCTTGTGGGTCATCGCGCGGCTGCAGATGTCGTCCCAGAATGTGGTGATCGCGGCGCGTCCGCGGATCTCGCGCGGCTTGCTCGGCGGGTTGTTGCGGTCGATCACCCGCACCAGCGCGTCTTCGGCATAAAAGCTCGACAGCATCTTGCCGTCACGGGTTTCGATGGCCTTCTTGATCGCCGCGCCATCCACTGTTTGGGTCTTGGTCAGCATGTCATTCTCCATTGGCCCGTCTTCCGGGCGGTTGATGGTCGAAGTGCTGCCCGGCGCTTGTCGCCAGGCAGTGGTTTTTACTGCGACTTCGCCTTGACGGCCGCGAACACGTCGTCGGCCTGCTTCTTGAAGGTCGTCAGATCGACCTGGCTGCCGTTGAGCATCGTCGACCAGTGGCGCACGATCGCGGACATCGCCACCGCCTCCTTGATCTCCTCGTCGCTGGCGCCGTTGAGCCTGGCCGCCTCGGTGTGGAAATAGATGCAATACTGGCACGGGATTTGTGCTGCGACGGCGAGGCCCAGCAGTTCCTTGGTCTTGCCGTCAAGCGCCGTCTTCGGGTTGAGCTGCACGCCCTTGATCTCGGCCCAGGCGCCGGCGACGGCCACATCCGGCAACGTCTTGAACATGTCCGGCACCGAGCCGAGCGTCGCCTCAATGTCCTTGTAGGTCGCCGCCGCGGACGCATCCTCGGCCTTTGCCGGAGCGATGGCGAACAGCGCTCCAATGCCTGCCGCTATCACAAGCGATTTGAGTGTTTGGTTCGACGTCAGCATTTCCTCCTCCGTTCGCAGCACCTTTCCGGCGACATCCGCCTGGCCTGCATGGGAGAATTGATAGCGCCTAGCCGCCCTTGGCCGCTTCGCCCGAAAGCGCCATGGCTCTCATGGCCCGTGCGGGCCAGGGTGCCTGACTGAGAACGCCGCCGCCGCCGCCCGCGACGGCAGGTCCAGCTTGAGCAGTATGTTGGCGACATGGCGCTTGACCGTGTGTTCGCTCAGCCTCAATTCGGCGGCGATCGCGGCATTGCTCTTGCCGTCGGCGACGAGGCTCACCACCTCGGTTTCGCGCGCCGTCAATGCGGCAGGCTCGGCAGCCTTGGGTTTGGGCCGGCAGGCGGGTTCCAGGTGTTGTTCGGACGTCGCATGGACCAGCGCCAACGGCTCCTCCAACTCGTCGACGCTGATGCGCCCGGCGTCGGTGAAATGCAGGCCCGACCCAGCCGCTAGATCGGCGATCAGACGCGACGCGATAATGTCGCCGCGGCCGGCATGGGCGGCTAGTTGCATCGCCACCCGCGCCGTCATCCCAACGGGCGGACCGCGCACTTCGATCTCGCCGACATGCGCCCCTTGCGCGCTTGCCACGCCGATTTCCTGCGCCGCCTCGCGCAGCGCCGCCGCGCAGCGAATGGCGCGTGCCGGGCCATCGAAGCGCGAAATCATCAACTCGCCCTGCAGGCCCACAGAGCGCCCGCCATGGCGCCCGACCAGCAGCTGCCAGGTTTCCTGAAAGCGTTGGCTGCGTTCGCTCCACATGCGGTCGCCGAGCCGCGCCGTGTCGTAGATGCGTGTCACCAGCAGCGCCGCCAGCACACGGTCCACTTCGCCTACGGCGCGCTCGCCGGTCAGGAATTCCTCGATCAAGTCGGCCACCCCATCGACATCGCCGGTCCAGATCGGATGATCGCGTCCCGGAATCTCGATGAGCCGGGCATCGGGAATCTTTTGCGCAAGGAAGCGGCTGGCATCGGGGTCGACCCGCGCATCGTTGCGGCGATGTATCACAAGCGTCGGCGCGCTGATCACGCTCAGGATATGGCGGATGTCGACGTCGGCGTTCATGCGCCACAGCGCCGCCGCCGAAGTCGGGCTCGCCGATAATCGTTCGAAACGTGCCCACCACTGAGCGAAATGCGCGTCGTCGACCCGGCTCGGCGCGAAATGGGGCAGCGTGGCGCCGGTGCCCCAGGCTGTCTCCGCCATCTCGATGAAAGCGTCGAGGCGTTCGCGCGACATCACCCATTTGTGGAAATGCGCATAGCCGCCATAGAGCGCCAGAGCTCGCGTCCGCTCCGGATAGGTGGCGGCGAACAGCATCGCCATCGGCGCGCCTTCGGAGGAGCCGAGCAGGGCTGCACGGCCGCTGCCGGCGGCGTCCATAACCGCGCGCACATCGTCCATCCGCATTTCGAGACTGGGCAGGTTATGCGCGTCGACGCGGTCGGAAAGACCGGTGCCGCGCTTGTCGAACAGGATCAGCCGCGAGAATGCCGAAAGCCGCTTCAAGAGCCTGGTATAGCCCTCGTCTTCCCAGTGCAGGTCGAGGTTGGAAATGAAACCCGGCACGAAGACGAGATCGAACGATCCCTGCCCGACCACCTGATAGGCGATCCGCACATCGCCGCTACGGGCGTATCGCGTCTCGATCGGCCTCACGAGATTTCCACCCCGGCCTGACGATTTCTGGTCGTCAAACCATAGCAGAACAGCGCAGATTGCCGCAGCTAAACTTTAGCGATGGAGAATATAAGCCGGCGCGGCTTGGCGACTATTCCTGCGAGGCGGCGACATCGGCAGGGGAGGGCTCGAGTCCGAGTTTGAGGTCGGCCGCAGCCGGCGTGATCGGCCGCCTGATCCTGGCGGAGGCGGCCACCACCAACTCGTTGAAGTTCCCGGTGCCGTCGTCCAGCATTTCGAAGAACTGCCGCCGCATCCTCGGCTCCCAGAACTTGTTGATGTGCTCGGCGACGCCGGCAATGCCTTCCTCGCGCGGCTTGGAATGGAAGAAATCGGCGATCTGGTTTGCCATGCGCACCAGCTTGTCGGCGGTGCTCATAATGTGTTCTTCGTCATGCGACATGCTTGGCAACTCCGCAAACCACCCGGTCGGGGTGGGTGAAAATATCAAAATCGTCGCCGCGAACCAGCGCCACCAGCGTCATGCCGGCCTCTTGCGCCGTGCGGATGGCAAGTGCGGTCGGCGCCGAGACGGCGATGATGAAGGCCGAGCCGATAGAAGCCGTCTTCTGCACCATTTCAACCGAAACCCTGGATGTCACCACGACAGCACCGGATGCGCCGTCGATGCGGGCTTTGGCCAGCGCGCCGGCCAGCTTGTCGAGCGCATTGTGACGGCCGACATCTTCGCGCGCCATGACGATGCCCTTGCCAGGTACATAGAAGCCGGCGGCGTGCACGGCTCCGGTCTCGGTGTGCAGCGGCTGCACTTTCGACAGAAGCTTGACCGAACGGACAATGTCGTCGGCATCAAGCGTAAGCTTTGAAGCACCAACCGCATCGACCGAGCGCATTGCTTCCTCGATCGATTCGATGCCGCAGAGCCCGCAGCCGACCGGGCCGGCGAGCCTTCGCCGCCGCGCTTCAAAACGAGTGTTGGCTCGGTCCTTCAGCCGGATCTGGATGTCGATGCCGGCGCCATGGTCCTCGACCTCGATCGCTTCGATCTCATCCGGTAACGAGATGATGCCTTCGGTCAGCGAGAAGCCGAGCGCGAAATCCTCGAAGTCGGCCGGGCTCGCCATCATCACGGCGTGGGTGGTGCCGGCAAAGGAGAACGCCACCGGCGTCTCTTCCGGCACCATGCGGTCGGCAGCAGCCGTGCCGCTGGCGCGATGCGCCAAGCGGGAAATTTGGCTGAGAGGCTGGCGGGTACGCATCAGGTTCGCTTCATCCAAACAGGCGCCAATTCGGGAACATCATGGGCAATGGCTTCAAACGCCTCGTAGTGTCCGTTGCCCATTATCTTGCCGACGATGCTCCGAAGCTTTTCGAAATCCTCTTTGGCAGCATGTCCCTGAATATCACTTAGGAAGCGATCCAGATCGGCGCCTTGCTTCTCACAAAGGCGAAGGAGCATTTCGTAGGCTTCCTTTCGAGTCACCTTTGTTCCTCCGTCATTGCAACGTCGCCCTCATTTTATCGAAAGCGAGGTTCCCAAAAGCTATTCCGCCGCTTCCAGCTTCGCGATGCGCCGGCTCTGCTTGGCCTGCTCGTCATAGTCGCGCTGCCATTCCGACGGTCCGTTGGAGGCGCCGACCTGCACCGCCGTCACCTTGTATTCCGGACAGTTCGTCGCCCAGTCCGAGAAGTCGGTGGTGATGACGTTGGCCTGCGTGTCCGGATGGTGGAACGTCGTGTAGACCACACCGGGCGACACCCGGTCGGTGATCAGCGCGCGCAGCGTCGTTTCGCCCGAGCGGCTCGTCAGCCGGACCCAGTCGCCGTCGCGCAAGCCGCGGTTCTCGGCATCGTGCGGGTGGATCTCTAGCCGGTCCTCCGAGTGCCACATGCTGTTGTCGGTGCGCCTGGTCTGCGCGCCGACATTGTACTGCGACAGGATGCGGCCGGTGGTGAGCAGCAGCGGGAAGCGCGGCCCCGTCCTTTCGTCCGTCGCCACATATTCGGTCCGGATGAACTTGCCCTTGCCGCGCACGAACGCATCGATGTGCATGATCGGGGTGCCGAGCGGCGCCTTCTCGTTGCAGGGCCATTGCACGGATCCTACGCGGTCGAGCAACTCGAAGGAGACGCCGGCAAAGCTCGGCGTCGTCATCGCGATCTCGTCCATGATCTCCGAGGGATGCTGATAGTTCCAGTCCAGCCCGATCGCGCGGGCAAGCTCCTGCGTCGCCTCCCAATCGGCGTAGCGCGCCTTCGGCTCAAGAACCTTGCGCACCATGTTGATGCGGCGCTCGGCGTTGGTGAAGGTGCCGTCCTTCTCCAGGAAAGTCGAGCCCGGCAGGAAGACATGCGCATAGTTTGCGGTCTCGTTGAGGAACAGGTCGTGCACGACGACGCATTCCATCGCGGCAAGGCCGGCGGCGACATGCTTGGTGTCGGGATCGGACTGCAGAATGTCTTCGCCCTGGATGTAGATGCCCTTGAAGCTGCCGTCGACGGCGGCGTCCAGCATGTTGGGGATGCGCAGGCCGGGTTCGTCGTCCAGCTTCACGCCCCACAAGGTCTCATAGATATCGCGCACGGCTTCGCCGGAGATGTGGCGGTAGCCGGGCAGTTCGTGCGGGAAGGAGCCCATGTCGCAGGAGCCCTGCACGTTGTTCTGGCCGCGCAGCGGGTTCACGCCGACGCCGGGCCGGCCGATATTGCCGGTGGCCATGGCGAGATTGGCGATTGCCATCACAGTGGTCGAACCCTGGCTGTGTTCCGTCACGCCGAGGCCGTAATAGATCGCGCCGTTGCCGCCGGTGGCGTAGAGACGCGCAGCACCGCGGATCAGCTCGGGATCGACGCCGGACAATTTGCCGACGGTTTCGGGGCTGTTTTCCGGCAAGGCGACGAACGATGCCCAATCCTGGAACTCCGTCCAGTCGCAGCGTTCGCGGATGAAGGCTTCGTCGAACAGGCCCTCGGTGACGATCACATGCGCCAGCGCCGTCAGCACGGCCACATTGGTGCCGGGCTTCAGCGGCAGGTGGTAATCCGCTTCGATATGGGCCGACTTGACCATCTCGGTGCGGCGCGGATCGAGCACGATCAGCTTGGCGCCCTGGCGCAGCCGCTTCTTCAGCCGCGAGGCGAACACCGGGTGGGCGGAAGCCGGATTGGCGCCGATGATGACGGCGACGTCGGTGAAGTCGACGGAATCGAAATCCTGCGTGCCAGCGGAGGTGCCATAGGTCTGGCCGAGCCCGTAGCCCGTCGGCGAATGGCAGACTCGTGCGCAGGTGTCGACATTGTTGTTGCGGAAACCTTGCCGCACCATCTTCTGGACTAGGTAAGTTTCCTCATTGGTGCAGCGCGAGGAGGTTATGCCGCCGATCGAGGTGCGTCCATACTGGTACTGGATGCGGCGGAATTCCTTGGCCGTATGGGCGATCGCCTCTTCCCAACTCACCTCGCGCCACGGGTCGGTGACCTTTTCCCGGATCATCGGCGACAGGACGCGGTCCTTGTGGGTGGCATAGCCATAGGCGAAACGGCCCTTGACGCAGGAATGGCCGTGGTTCGCCTTGCCCTCCTTATAGGGCATCATGCGAACGACTTCGTCACCCTTCACCTCGGCCTTGAATGAGCAGCCGACGCCGCAATAGGCACAGGTGGTGACGGCGGAGCGCTCCGGCAGGCCCTTGGCAAGCACCGTCTTCTCACGCAGCGCATCGGTTGGACAGGCCTGGACGCAGGCGCCGCAGGACACGCATTCCGAATCGATGAACGCCTCGTGCATCCCCGCCGAAACCCGGGATTCGAAGCCTCGTCCCTCGATGGTCAGCGCGAAGGTGCCCTGCACCTCTTCGCAGGCCCGCACGCAGCGCGAGCAGACGATGCATTGCGAGGCATCATAGGTGAAATAGGGGTTGGACTCGTCGCGGGCGATGTAGTCGACCGCCAGCGAGCCATGGCCGGGCGCCACGCCACCTTCCGGCTTGACGTGGTTGCGACCTTCGATGCCGTAGCGGTTCTCGATCAGGCCGATCGACTTCGCCACTGCATCGAACTCGCTGGCGCCGGTTCCGGCCTGTTCGTTCCAGCCGGTCGGATGGTCGGAGACGTAGAGTTCCATGACGCCTCGGCGAATGGCGTCGAGCCGCTCGGTCTGCGTGCGCACGATCATGCCTTCGCCGACGGGCGTCGTGCAGGACGCCGGCGTGCCGCCACGTCCTTCGATCTCGACAAGGCAGACACGGCACGACCCGAAGGAGTCCAGCATGTCGGTGGCGCAAAGCTTCGGGATCTCGACCCCGCCCTCCATGGCCGCACGCATGATCGAGGTGCCTTCCGGCACGGTGATGCTGCGCCCGTCGACGTTCAGCGTGACCTGCTTCTGCGCCTTCGATTGGGGGGTTCCGTAGTCGATCTCTTCGACGAGGGAGGGGAAGTCGGCCTTGATGTTCATCTGCCAGCTCCTATTCGGCAGCCACGCGCACGGGCGCTGGCTTGAAGTCGTCGGGGAAATGGGTGATCGAGCTCATCACGGGATAGGGCGTGAAGCCGCCCAGCGCGCAGAGCGAACCAAACTTCATCGTGTTGCAGAGATCGGTGACCAGAGCGAGGTTCTTCTCCGGCTCAATGCCCGCAACTATTCTGTCGATGGTCTCAACCCCGCGCGTCGAGCCGATGCGGCAGGGCGTGCATTTGCCACAGCTTTCGATGGCGCAGAACTCCATGGCGAAGCGCGCCTGTTTCAGCATGTCGGCGGTGTCGTCGAACACCACGATGCCGGCATGGCCGATCAGCCCGTCCTTGGCGGCGAAGGCTTCATAATCGAATGGCGTGTCGAACAGCGCGCGCGGGAAATAGGCGCCGAGCGGCCCGCCGACCTGCACGGCCTTGACGGGGCGCCCCGTGGCCGTGCCGCCGCCGATCTCGTCGACGATCTCGCCCAGCGTCATGCCGAAAGCGGCTTCGAACAGACCGGCATATTTGACGTTGCCGGCGATCTGGATCGGGATCGTGCCGCGCGAGCGGCCCATGCCGAAATCCTTGTAGTAGGCCGCACCCTTGTCCATGATGACAGGCACCGAGGCCAGCGAGATGACGTTGTTGATCACCGTCGGCTTGCCGAACAGCCCCTTATGCGCCGGCAGTGGCGGCTTTGCCCGAACCATGCCGCGTTTGCCCTCGAGCGAATCGAGCAGCGCCGTCTCCTCGCCGCAGACATAGGCGCCGGCGCCGACCCGGATCTCCATGTCGAAAGCGTAGGGTGAGCCCAGCACGCTGGCGCCAAGAACGCCAGCCTTGCGGGCGATCTCGACGGCCTTGTTCATCACCGCCACCGCATGCGGATATTCCGAGCGGACATAGACGAAGCCCTTCGTCGCGCCCGTGGCTATACCGGCGATCGTCATGCCTTCGATCAGCACGAAGGGATCGCCCTCCATGATCATGCGATCGGCGAAGGTACCCGAATCGCCTTCGTCGGCGTTGCAGACGATGTATTTGCGGTCGCCTGCGGTATCGAGCACCGTTTTCCACTTGATGCCGGTCGGGAAGCCTGCGCCGCCGCGCCCGCGCAGGCCCGACTCGGTAACCTGGGCGACGGTGGCGGCAGGCGTCAGCGCCAGCGCGTTCGTCAGTCCGTTCAACCCGCCATGCTTCTTGTAGGATTCGAGCGAAAGCGGATCCGTGACGCCGCAGCGCGCGAAGGTCAGCCGCGTCTGCTTGGCCAGGAAGGGGATCTTGTCCGGCGTGCCCAGCCAGCGCTTGTGGTGGCCGCCGGTGAGGAAGCCGCTGTCGAACAGGCTTTTGACGTCGGACGGCTTGACCGGCCCGTAGGCGATGCGGCCATTGGCTGTCGCGACTTCGACCATAGGCTCGAGGAAATAGGCGCCGCGCGACCCGTTGCGCACGATCTTGGCTTCGATGCCGCGCTCGGCGAGTTCGCCGGCGATCGCCTTGGCGACCTTTTCGGCGCCAAGCGCCAGCGCACCGGAATCGCCGGGAATGTAGATACGCGGGATCATGAGCGCACCTCTGCAACGATCTCGTCGAGCTTCTCGTCATCGAGCCGCCCGATCACCTCGCCATCCAGCATTGCGGCGGGCGAACAGGCGCACAGGCCGAGACAATAGACCGGCTCCAGCGTCACCGAACCGTCGCGGGTCGTCTCATGGAAGCCGATGCCCAGCAATTGCTTCAGCTTGGCGGCGATGGCGTCCGAACCCATCGACTGGCAGGATTCCGCCTGGCAGAGCTTCAGCACATGCCTGCCTGCCGGGTGGCTGCGGTAATCATGATAAAAGCTGACGACGCCGTGCACCTCGGCCCTGGAAATGTTCAGCGCCTCGGCGATGACCGGCAGCGCATCCTTGGGCACATGGCCGAACTCTTCCTGGATGCCGTGAAGGATCGGCAGCAATGGGCCTTCGAGGCCCTTCATCTCCTGGATGATCGCGGCCGTGCGCGACGTAATCTCGGTACTTGCAGGCTGCATTGTCATGCAGCGCCCTCCCTATCGTAGCGACCCATACTATCGGCCAAGAGCATCAAGCTGTTTTGGAACAACGACATGCGCGTGCCGCTTTATCGCTAAGTGCTTAAGAAACCAGAGAAAACCTCTGAAATCAATAAAGCGGTTTCGTTGTACGATAGAAATTTTCTATCGTTCCGTTTGGCTAACTCTGTCTAGCGGAACGGTTGGCGTGGAAATCGTCCGCCAGCGCCATTGCCTCGTCCAGCAGCGCCGAGACCAAAGGTGTGTGCGGTTCGCGCGGTGTCGCCACCAGGCCGACCGTGTGGCTGGCATCTGGCTCGATGATCGGAATGGCCCGGATCGGCTCGGAAAAGCCGAATGTTTCCGCAAGGTTGAGCGGCATGATCGACGACCATTTGCCGGTGCGGATGTGCGAAAACAGCACGATCATGGAATTGGATTCCAGCGTCGGTCGCACCTGCACGCCGGCTTCGGCCAGATGCTGATCGATGATGCGGCGGTTCTGCATGTCCGGCGTCAACAGACACAGCGGCAGGCTCGAGAGCTCCGCCCATGTCACTTTGTCGCGGTCGGAATAGGGATTCCCCATCGCGGTGATCAGTTGGTAGCGCTCGTCATAGAGCGGCACGCTGGTCACCCGCCCCAGCGGCTCGTTGTCGAGATAGGTGATCCCGGCATCGATGTCGAAATTGCCGAGCAGCGACAGCACCTCGATCGAGGTCCGCGACAGCACCGAAAAGGTGACGCCGGGATGCTTTTCGCGAAACGGCGTCGTCAGCCGCGGCAGCATGGCGAGCGCCGTCGGGATGGCGGCGATGCGGATACGGCCGGAAAGTCCGTGGCGCGCCGCGCGCATTTCCTCGCGCATGGTTCTGGTGTCGCCGACGATGCGGCGTGCCCACACCAGCACCTGTTTTCCCTCCGGCGTCAGCCCCTGGAAGCGTGAGCCGCGCAGAACCAGCATGACGCCAAGCTGGCCTTCCAACTGCTTGATGCCGGCCGAGAGCGTCGGTTGGGTGACGCCGCATACCTCCGCCGCCCGGCCGAAATGCTCCTCCCTGGCGAGCGCGATGAAGAATTCCAGCTTGTCGATCATGCGATCTTTCCGGTCGTTCGCTGCAAGGTCGGGGAAATTGTGCTCTACCGCAAGCACCACGCACAATTGCCCGGCATCCACACCTTTAAGCCGGCTACCTGTTTCCCGCGGCGCGATGCGGCGCTATGTGGATGAAACTGGGAGATCGACCATGCTGGGCTGGTTCCGCAAGCTTTTGCCGCGCGAAGATCGCTTCTTCGACCTGTTCGAACGACATTCCCGCACCGTGGTCGGCGGCGCCGAGGCGCTGGAGCAGCTTCTCCAGGGCAGGGATATCGACCTATGGTGCCAGAAAATCATCGATCTCGAAGATGAGGCCGACCACATCACCGCGGAAGTCCTGCTGGCGGTGCGGCGCTCCTTCATCACGCCTTTCGATCGCGGCGACATCAAGGACCTGATCCAGTCGATGGATGATGCCATCGATATGATGCACAAGACGGTCAAGACGGTGAAGCTGTTCGAGCGCAAGGAGTTCGATCCGCTGATGCAGGAAATGGGTGGCGTCATCGTCGCCGCCGCCAAGCTGGTGGCCGAGGCGATCCCGCTGCTCAGCAAGGTCGCGACGCATACTGTGCGCCTCAACGCCATCGCCGAAGAGGTAATGCGCGTCGAAAGCCGGGCCGACGACCTGCATGAGCAAGGGCTGAAGGATCTCTTCAGGAAGCACGGCAGCAGCGATCCGATGGCCTATATGATCGGCTCAGAGATTTATGGCCAGCTGGAAAAGGTGGTCGACCGCTTCGAGGACGTCGCCAACGAGATCAGCGGCATCGTCATTGAGAATGTCTAGGTGATGGAAGCCACCATTGCCTTTCCCGTGCTGGCCGGCCTCGTCGCCGTCGCACTGTTCTTCGACTTTCTCAACGGCCTGCACGATGCCGCCAATTCCATCGCCACCATCGTTTCCACCCGCGTGCTGCGGCCGCAATATGCGGTGCTGTGGGCGGCATTCTTCAATTTCATCGCCTTCATGTTCTTCGGCCTCCACGTTGCCGAGACCGTGGGCAAGGGTATCATCGACGTCAGCATCGTCACCCCGGCGGTGATCTTTGCAGCGCTCGTCGGCGCCATCGTCTGGAACATCGTCACCTGGATCGCCGGCATCCCGTCGAGCAGCTCGCACGCGCTGATTGGCGGTCTGGTCGGCGCCGGTGTGGCAAAGGCAGGCGTGGGCGCCATCGTCTGGACAGGGCTTGGCAAGACGGTTGCGGCAATCGTCTTGTCGCCAGCGACCGGCTTTATCCTGGCTCTTGTCCTGATCCTTGCCGTTTCCTGGCTCTTCGTGCGCCAGACACCGTTTGCGGTCGACAGCACCTTCCGCGTCATGCAGTTCTTTTCCGCCTCGCTCTATTCCCTCGGGCACGGCGGCAATGACGCCCAGAAGACCATGGGCATCATTGCCGTGCTGCTCTATTCGCAAGGCATGCTCGGCGCGACTTTCTATGTGCCGCTGTGGGTCGTGCTCACCTGTCAGACGGCGCTGGCGCTCGGTACGTTGTTCGGCGGCTGGCGCATCGTCCACACCATGGGCTCGAAGATCACCCGGCTGAACCCGATGCAGGGTTTTTGCGCCGAGACCGGTGGGGCGATCACGCTGTTTGCCGCGACCTGGCTCGGCGTTCCCGTATCGACCACGCACACGATCACCGGCGCCATCATCGGCGTCGGCGCCGCCCGCCGCGTCTCGGCCGTGCGCTGGGGCATTGCCGGCAATATCGTCATTGCCTGGATCGTCACCCTGCCGGCCACCGCTTTGATTTCGGCGCTCACCTACCTCGCGGTTGGCCTGGCGAGGTGAGGTGAGGAAATCTACCTGTCCACAAGGTTCAGGATGTTGCCGTCTGGATCCTTGAACCAGGCGACCTTCATTCCGTAACCGACGTGGATATCGCCCTCCAGTGTCAGGCCCGGCATCTGATAGTGCTCGAAGGCGACGCCCTTCGACTTCAGCGCCTTGACGATATCGCCGATCCCGTCGCCAACCATCCAGGTCACCGCTGTCGCCTTATTGGTTCCGGCAAATTGGGAATGATAGACGTTGAGGGTGGTATCGCCACTTTTGTAGACGATCAGTTCGCCGCCCTCATCGTGCACCTGTTGCAGGCCAAGCGTTCCCTCGTAGAAAGCCTTGGCCTTTGCCAGGTCGCTTACCGCCAGATTTGCCGTTGCGTTGCTGTTTGCGAGCATGATGGTCTCCTTTCCTGGTTGTCGGCCCGTGCTGGTCACCGAAATAGGTCGCCGCGATCGTTTGACGACTGTCGCTTGACCTGATTGTTGGCCGCATCGGCGCTCGATTATCTGGAAGACGTTTGGCGCGGATGAAATCCGACAGGACCCGCCGCTTTTTCAGGCACGCCAAGACAGCCATTGCTCCACGGCTTGGTTCTGTCCGGAAACTGCATTATCTCAGGTGCAAGCTGCATCTCAGGCGCAAGCTGCGTAAGGAAAAACTGCCATGTCCGTCACCAAGGAAATCGTCACCGAGCGTCTGAAGACGGTCAACGGGCCGGATTTCACCGGCAACATCGTCGACCTCGGCATGGTTTCGGAAATTTTCATCGCCGACGGGAAGGTCTTCTTCTCGATTACCGTTCCCGCCGCCCGCGCCCAGGAGATGGAGCCGCTGCGCGCTGCCGCCGAGCGTGTCGTCAAGGCGATCCCCGGTGTCGCCGGCGCCGTCGTCGCGCTGACGGCCGAAAAGAAGGGCGGCGGCATGGAGGCGCCGGTTCCCTCGCGCCCCGCACCCAGGCCCGCGCCGCCGGCTCAGCCCGCTGCCGCCGCGGCGCGTGCGACTCCGCACGCACCGGCCTCGCACAGCTCGGGCAAGCGTGGCGTGCCCGGTATCGAGGCGATCATTGCCGTTGCCTCCGGCAAGGGCGGCGTCGGCAAGTCGACCACCGCCGTCAACATCGCGCTCGGCCTCGCCGCCAACGGCTTGCGCGTCGGCGTGCTGGATGCCGACATCTACGGACCGTCCATGCCCAGGCTGCTCAACATCCACGGACGGCCGCAGACCGTCGACGGCAAGATCCTGAAACCGATGGAGAATTACGGCCTGAAGGTGATGTCGATGGGCTTCCTCGTCGACGAGGAAACGCCGATGATCTGGCGCGGCCCGATGGTGATGTCGGCGCTGACGCAGATGCTGCGCGAGGTCGAATGGGGCCGTCTCGACGTGCTCGTCGTCGACATGCCGCCCGGTACCGGCGACGCGCAACTGACCATGGCCCAGCAGGTGCCGCTGGCTGGTGCTGTCATCGTCTCGACGCCACAGGATCTGGCCCTGATCGACGCGCGAAAAGGCCTCAACATGTTCAAGAAGGTCGACGTCCCGTTGCTCGGCATCATCGAGAACATGAGCTATTTCATCGCCCCGGACACCGGCAAGCGCTACGACATCTTTGGCCATGGCGGCGCGCGCCGCGAGGCCGAGCGCCTCGGCGTCACCTTCCTTGGCGAAGTGCCGCTCGAGATGGGCATCCGCGAAAGTTCGGATGCCGGCACGCCGGTTGTCGTCTCGAAGCCTGACGGCGCCGAGGCGAAAATCTATCGCGACATCGCTTCGAAGGTCTGGGACCGGGTCAATGAAGAGCGTGGCGCGGCGGCAGCGGCGGTGCCGAGTATTGTGTTCGAGTGATGCCCGCTTGAGGGCTCAGCCGCCGACCTTTTCGCCGAACGACGAAAAAAACTGTCCGGCCAGTTTCTTCGAGGTCGATTCGATCAGGCGGCTGCCGAGCTGGGCGATCTTGCCGCCGACATCGGCCTTGGCCGCGTAGTTCAATACCGTGGCGTCAGGTCCATCTGCCGTCAGCGTCACGTCGGCGCCACCCTTGGCGAAGCCGGCAATGCCGCCCTTGCCTTCGCCCTGGATGGTGTAGGAGTGCGGCGGCTTCAGGTTCTTCAGCGTCACTTCGCCGTTGAACGTCGCCTTGATCGGTCCGATCTTCACCACCACGGTTGCCGCCATCTCGGTCGGCGACTTCATCTCCAGGCTCTGGCAGCCGGGAATGGTCGCCTTCAAGACCTCGGGATCGTTCAGCGCTTCCCACACTTTTTGCAGCGGTGCGGCAATGCGCTCCTCGCCTTCGATCACCAAAGCCATGAAAACCTCCCGGACAAGACTGTCGGAACCCGTAACGCACGGCTTGGTGCGTGTCTATCGCACCAAAGTCCGGTTGCGACCGCACGCCCTCTTGCCTGCTCCCGCGCGTTGCCATATCGATTTGTCTTACAAATACGGAGACCATGATGGCAGGCGCCCCCACCCACAAGAAAAAATTTCGCTCGCAGGAGTGGTTCGACAATCCCGACAATCCGGGCATGACGGCGCTCTATCTCGAGCGCTATCTCAATTACGGCCTGACGCGCGCCGAACTGATGTCCGGCAAGCCGCTGATCGGCATCGCACAGACCGGCTCGGATCTGTCGCCTTGCAACCGTCACCATATCGAACTCGCCAAGCGTGTGCGCGAAGGCATCGTCTCGATGGGCGGCATTCCTTTCGAATTCCCCTGCCATCCGATCCAGGAGACCGGCAAGCGCCCCACCGCGGCACTTGACCGCAACCTTGCCTATCTCAGCCTTGTCGAAGTGCTCTACGGCTATCCGCTCGATGGCGTCGTGCTCACCATCGGTTGCGACAAGACGACGCCGGCGCTACTGATGGCGGCGGCCACCGTCAACATCCCGGCGATCGCGCTGTCGGTCGGGCCGATGCTCAATGGCTGGCACAAGGGCAAGCGCACCGGCTCCGGCACCATCGTCTGGGAATCGCGCCAGCGCCTGTCGGCCGGCGAGATCGATTATGACGAGTTCATGGACATCGTCGCCTCGTCGGCGCCGTCCACCGGTTATTGCAACACCATGGGCACCGCCACCACGATGAACTCGCTGGCCGAAGCGCTTGGCATGCAGTTGCCGGGCTCGGCCGCGATTCCCGCGCCCTACCGCGAGCGCGGCCAGATTTCCTATGAGACCGGAAAGCGCATCGTCGAGATGGTGCATGAGGATCTGAAGCCGTCCGACATCATGACGAGAGAAGCTTTCGAGAACGCTATCGTCGTCAATTCGGCCATTGGCGGCTCGACCAACGCGCCGATCCACCTCAACGCCATCGCGCGCCACCTTGGAGTCAAGCTCGACAATGACGACTGGCAGACGGTCGGCCTCAATGTGCCGCTACTGGTCAATTTGCAGCCGACGGGCGAATACCTTGGCGAGGACTACCACCATGCCGGCGGCGTGCCGGCGGTCATCGCCGAACTGATGAAGGGCGGGCTGTTGCCGCATCCCGGCGCGCGCACCGTCAACGGCAAGTCGATCGGTGAGAATAGCGAGGGCGTCGCCAACGAAAATCCCGACGTCATCCGCTCTGTCGCCAAGCCGCTGAAGGCCAATGCCGGCTTCATCAATCTTCGGGGCAATCTGTTCGATTCGGCGATCATGAAGACCAGCGGCATCTCGCCGGAATTCCGCGAACGCTATCTCTCCAACCCCAAGGATCCCGAGGCTTTCGAAGGCAACGCCATGGTTTTCGATGGGCCGGAGGATTACCACGCCCGCATCGACGACCCGGCGCAAGGCATCGACGAACACACCATCCTGTTCATGCGCGGCGCTGGCCCGGTCGGCTATCCAGGCGGTGCCGAAGTCGTCAACATGCAGCCGCCGGCCTATCTCATCAAGAAGGGCATCCACGCGCTCGCTTGCATCGGGGACGGCCGCCAGTCGGGTACGTCGGGTTCGCCATCGATCCTCAACGCCTCGCCGGAAGCGGCGATCGGCGGCGGACTGGCGCTGCTCAAGACGGGCGACAGGGTCCGCATCGACTTGCGTAAGGGCACGGCCGACATCCTCGTTACCGACGACGAGATCACCCGGCGCCGCGCCGAACTGCAGAACAATGGTGGCTTCCACTATCCCAAGCACCAGACACCCTGGCAGGAGATCCAGCGCGGCATGGTCGCGCAGTTCTCGGAGGGAATGGTGCTGAAGCCGGCGGTGAAGTATCAGGACGTCGCGCACACCAGCGGCGTTCCCAGAGACAATCACTGATTGCTCCGGGGACAATCACTGATTGCTCCGGGGACAATCATTGATTCTGGATCGACGGATGGCGGCTTGATCAAATCAAGCCGCCGTCGGTTTTCCGGTCAGCGTGTTGCCGGGTAGGTCGAGAACGGTCACCGTCCTTGACAAGCGCGCCCAACAAATCCACCATCATGACAAGGGGTGCATCGCGACGACCCCGTGAGGCGTCAGCCCAACGTTCGCGTCCAAGCTTCTCTTCCAGGAGGTGGACGCCATGCCGTCAACAACCGCTATCACTGTATCGCAACTGTCCCGGCTCATCGGTCTGCCGGGCGCGCCTGTCATTATCGATGTTCGCATCGATGACGATTTCGACGCCGACCCGCGCCTGTTGCCGGCTTCGTGCCGGCGCGATTTCAAAACCGTTTCGACCTGGGCGGCCGCATTCGCCGGCAAGCCGGTGGCCGTCGTATGCCAGAAGGGGCAAAAGCTCTCGCAAGGCGTCGTTGCATGGCTGCGCCATGAGGGGATATCAGCCGAATCCCTTGAAAGCGGGTTTGAGGCCTGGCGCGATGCCGGGGGACTTCTGGTCCGCACCGCCAAAATGCCGCCGCGCAATGAAAAGGGCGCCACCGTCTGGGTGACGCGATCGCGCCCGAAGGTCGACCGCATCGCTTGCCCATGGCTGATCCGGCGTTTCCTCGACCCCGACGCGGTGTTCCTGTTTGTCGAGCCCGCTGAAGTATTGGCTGTTGCCGACCGCTTTCAGGCCGTGCCGTTCGACATCGACAATGTGTTCTGGAGCCATCGTGGCGAACGCTGCACCTTCGACACGATGATCGAGGAGTTCGGGTTGGAATCCGAGGCGCTCGATCGCCTCGCCGTAATCGTGCGCGCGGCCGACACCGCAAGCCTCGACTTGGTGCCCCAGGCGGCCGGTTTTCTGGCTGCCTCGCTGGGTCTGTCGCGTATGTACCGCGACGATCTGGAACAACTGGAAGCAGGCATGCTGCTCTACGACGCGTTCTTCCGCTGGTGTCGCGACGCCACCGAAGAAACGCACAACTGGCCCGCTGCGGGTAAGCCGTCATGACCATTCTTGTCCCCGACAACAAGGCGGTGGCCGTCGAGCCGCCGGCTGCGCCGACCTTCGCGGAAGCCACGAAGGTCTGGGCGAGGATCGGATTGCTCAGCTTCGGCGGACCTGCCGGGCAGATCGCGCTGATGCACAAGGAGCTGGTCGAGGACCGGCGCTGGATCGGTGAACAGCGCTTCCTGCATGCGTTGAACTACTGCATGTTGCTGCCTGGCCCGGAAGCCCAGCAACTCGCCATCTATGTCGGCTGGCTGCTGCACAGGACGATCGGCGGCCTTGTCGCCGGCATCCTGTTCGTCGTGCCGGGCGCGCTGGTCATGCTCGTCTTGAGCAGCCTTTACATGCTCTACGGCGACATGCCACTCGTCGCGGCGCTGTTTTTCGGGGTGAAGGCGGCGGTGCTTGCCATCGTCATCGAGGCGGTGATCCGGATCGGACGGCGCGCCCTCAAGAACCGGGTCATGGTGTCGATCGCGGTCGCGGCGTTCATCGCCATCTATGCGTTGAATGTGCCGTTTCCGCTCATCGTCTTGTTCGCCGGCCTGACGGGATGGCTGGGGGATCGCATTGCTCCCGGCCTGTTTTCCGGCTCGGCCCATGGCAAGGACGATGTTGCCGACTTCAAGGGAGCGGTCGACCTGATGTTCGAACGCGGCGAACTCGCCCATGTCAAACCGACCAAATGGCATGCGCCGCGCACCGTCGCCATCTGGCTGCCGCTCTGGCTCGGGCCTGTTCTTTTGATCTGGTGGTTCACCGGCTCTGCAAGCGTCTGGACCGAGATAGGCCGGTTCTTCAGTCTCATGGCTGTCGTCACCTTCGGTGGCGCCTATGCGGTGCTTGCCTATGTCGCGCAGGCAGCCGTCCAGTCCTTCGGCTGGCTGGCCCCTGGTGAAATGGTTGATGGCCTTGGGCTTGCCGAAACGACGCCGGGGCCGCTCATCCTGGTGCTGCAGTTCGTCGGCTTCATCGCCGCGTTCCGCCACTCCGGCTCGCTGGACCCGTTGCTTGCCGGATCGCTGGGGGCGTTGCTCACCCTGTGGGTGACGTTCACGCCCTGCTTTTTCTGGATATTCCTCGGGGCGCCCTACATCGAGGCGTTGCGCGGCAACAAGGCACTGTCGGCCGCACTGGGCGCGATCACCGCCGCAATTGTCGGGGTGATTATGAATCTGGCCCTATGGTTTGGCTTGCACGTCATCTTCCGTGAGGTGCATGCGACGGGTCTTGGCATGAATGTGCCGGTGCTTTCGTCGATCGACTGGCGTGCGGCCTTGCTTTCGGGTGCCGCCATGATCGCCATCCTGAAGCTGAAGATCGGCATGCTGGCGACACTCGCGCTATCCGCCCTTGCAGGGGTCTTGCTGGCGGCGGCTGGTTAGATAGCACCGCCTTTGTAATTCGCTTGCCCACCACCTAAGTGGGCTGGAACGGAAGGAGACATCATGGCCGGACGGCGCTCTTCCCTCGGCTTCCTCGGAATGTTCGGCCGCTCGGGCGACTTGAGGCAGCTCGACGATGCATTGCGCGGCGCGGATCTGCATCCAGCCCTTGTGCCGGAGGGCGTGAAGCTTACCCTGGTCAATCTCATGAAGGATCGCTGGCCCGACGAGCCGCCACGGGGTACCTATGCGTCGGTGGCACAATTATGCAGCTATTGCATCGCGGGTCCCGAAACCTTCGAGCAAGCCAATGGCCATCAGCGGACGCTGGAAGCCGAGCGCCGCATCGAGGCGGCGCTTGAAACCGGCGACAGCCTCGACGCGCAGATCGTGCTGATGACACTGCATGCCAAGCTCATCAACCCCGAAGTCGTCGACCGATACGGGCTCAGCGCGGAATGACGCGAAAGGCAAGATCTGCCTGATCCTCCTAAGGCAGCCGAACCGTTCAGGCCCGGCTGATCTCCTCGAGATACCAGCCGATGTAGCGCAGTTCGTTGTATTCCATCGGCGCGATAGGTCCGGGCACGAAATAGTGCGAGCGCACGCCGCGCGCGGTGTGCTCGATGATCTTCTTGTCTTCGTCGGTGGTGACCTTCCATAGCCAGGTCAGCTTCTCCAGATCGTAATCCTGACCCTCGACCGCGTCGCCGCGCACCAGCCAGATCAGTTCCATCTCGCATGTACCAGCCGTTTTCGGGATGAATCGGTAGATCATGCCGTGATCGGGATAGCAGACGAGAAAGGTCGTGCCGCCGAGATGGATGGAAGTGACGCCACCGTCATAGTCGGTGAAGCGGCCCATCAGCGGGGCCACCGGAGAGCCGTCCTGGCTGCCGCTCGAAACGCCGTCATAGAGCGCGTAGCGGAAGGTGTCGATTGCTTCCTGACCGGCCGCCGAGTTCTGCCAGCGGTTGGCGCTGCCGATCTCGATGCCGAGCGCGCAGGTGCGCTGCTCCATCGCCGCATTGAGCTGCTCGATCATCTCGGCCGGTTTTTCCAGCGCATGCGTCTGCGAATATTCCGGATGCGCCGGTCCGCAATGGTAGCATTCGACATAGTTCTCGACGGCGAGCTTCCAGTTGGCGTCGAGCGGATAGGACTGACGATACGCCACCTTGGCGTCGCCCCAGCCATATTGGCCGCAACTCGTGCGCAGCGACTGTTCGATCGGATCGAAATCGAGCGGCGTCTCGGCGAAGGAAATGAAGACCAGCCCGGAGGCGACGCGGACATGAAGCTTCTTCAGCCCGTGCGCCGAGCGGTCGAAATCCTTCGGCATCAGGCGGGCAGCGCGCAATGAGCCGTCATTGGAATAGCTCCAGGCGTGGTAGGGGCACACGAACATCTTCGCGTTGCCCTTTTCCTTGGTGCAGACCTCGGCGCCGCGGTGGCGGCAGACATTGAGCATGGCATGCACGGTGCCATCCATGCCGCGTGTCAGGATGACCGCCTCGTCGCCCAGTTTGAACAGCTCGAAATCGCCCGGGTTCGCGATGACGCTGGCATGGGCCAGGCAGTGCCAGTGGCGGCGAAAGACACGTTCCATGTCGCGCTCGAAGATTGCCTGGTCATGATAGAAGGCACGCACCAGGCCGTGACCTGGCCGATGAGATGCCACCAGCCGATCGATCGCGTCGCCGTCTGTGTGGGCTTGCTGGATAGGATGCACACTCATTTGTCGTTCTGCCCGATGGTTGATCCTGGGTGGTGGCTGCATGGCTGCACGAACTCGTCTCCGGTCAGCCGCCCATTTGCGTGCGCGGCAGGTGGATCAGGTTGCCGAAACGGGCACGCAATCTGTCGTCGACCTGTTTTGGCACATGGCGCGGAAATCGTTCGGCAAGAATGCGTTTCTTCTCGGTGATCGCACGCAGCAATATATCAGGCCGGCCCTTTTCGTTCCATTCCTTCGGCGAGGAACGATCGCCGAGGGCGGGATAGAAGTGCTCGGTCTGCATCAGCTTGAGCGTTTGTTCGTTGTCGAGATAGTGGCCCGGACCCTTGAGGCAGACCTCGGCGATGCTGTCGATCGACAGGGCCTCGTCGGTCACGTCGATGCCACGCGCGCAGCCCAGGCAATGACCGAGCATGTCGTTGTCGATGACCAGGCTCTCCAGGCAGAAGCCGAGCAGCGAGGCATGCATGCCGGCCGCCTCGTAGACGAGGTTGAGGCCGGAGAGGCCGGCCATCACATTGGTGATGCCTTTTTCGTAGCCGGACTGAATATCGGGCAATTTCGAATCAGTCATGCCGGCGGCGGAGCCGCCGGGCAGGTCGTAGAATTGCGCCATCTGGGCACAGGCCGCCGTTGCCACCGACTGCTCGGCCGACCCGCCCGCCATGGCGCCGGTGCGCAGGTCCGACATGAACGGCCAGGCGCCGAAGATCGCCGGATGGCCGGGCTTGAGCGCGTTGACATAGACCAGGCCGGCCAGCACTTCGGCCACCGCCTGCACGACGGCGCCGGCCATCGCCGCGGGTGCCGTGGTGCCGGACTGGCCGGTCGACAGCAGCAGGATCGGGATGCCGCCTTCAACGCAGGCCTCAAGCACGCCGCAGGCATCCTCGGCGAATTTCATCGGCGGCACGACGAATGAGTTGGAGTTGGAAACGAATGGCCGGGCGCGGAAATTCTCCTCGCCGCCGGCGATGGCGTACAGCATTTCAAGCGCAGGCTTCACGTTCTCACGCACGGTGAAGGATGTTCCGACGTGCTTCGATGTTCCCATCACACAGGCATAAAGCGTGTTGAAATCCATCTCGAGCGGATCGGCGATGTCGCGCGCCACCATCGGCCGCTGGAAGAAATGGATGTTGTCCAGCCCATCGACGATGCGGGCGGCATCATAAATATCCTGCAGCTTGGACTCGCGGTACTCGCGCTTTTCGATATCCACCAGGTGCACGGCGATGCCTGCCGTGCCGTAGTGCACGCGCTTGCCCTGGACCACCATGTCGTGCCTGGGGGCCTGGCCATGAAGTGTGAAATGTCGTGCCGCCCGCTTGATGGTGTCGAGCACGAGCGCGCGCGGAAAGCGGACCCGGCCATCGTCGCCATGGACCGCCCCCACCTTGGTCAGTACCTTTATGCAGGAAGGAATGGCGTTGGCGAAACCCACTGTCTCCAGAAGCGTCAGCACGCCTTCGTGGATACGCTCGCGGTCATCCCCGCGCAGCGGCCCGTAGCCGCCGCCCTCGATGGCCTTGTGCTGTGGTCTGGTATCCTCCACTAGGGGAGATGATCGCATGGCATGTCCTGTTTCGCGAAGACCGGAGCGTTGTGGACGACGGTTCGCCGGCGTGTCCTGCTGTTCGACAGCCACTGGCATGGAAGCACTCCACCTTCGTCGGCAGGAACTCGTGGCGGTTGGTCCACCATCGGCCTGCTTCTTCCCCTGACGCCGACTATGCCGCCGGCACTGGCCCATCCTATGGGCCAGCTGGCCCAGTTCCATGTGCCAGAACTAAAATACCGGAGCCGCTGCGAGCGGCTCCGGTCACGAGAGATCAACGATGGATCAGGCGGCTGCGGGTCTGCGTCCGGCGGCCGTGGCCAGTTCGCGAATGCCTGGCTCGATGTGCTGCAGTGCGATCGACGAGATGCCCAGCCGCATGAAACGCGAAGGCTTTTCAGTGCGATCGAAGAAACGGTCGCCTGGCTCGATGATGACGCTGCGCGAGGCCGCTGCCTCGGCCAGCCCGCGCGAATCGGTGCCGCGCGGCCCTTCGAGCCACAGCGACGTGCCGCCGGCCGAATCGGTCGAGCGCCATTCCGGCAGGAAGGCGGAAATCGCATGGACCAGCCGCTTGCGCCGTTCGTCGAAGGCCGACGACAGCCGCCGCACCAGCGCCTCGTGGTGGCCGAGCGACAGGAACAGCGCGACGGCGCGCTGGTTGTTCGCCGGCGGATGACGCAGCATGAAGCGGCGCAGCGCCCTGAGTTCCGCGATCAGTCCCGCGGACGCCACGATGTAGCCGAGCCGCAGGCCGGGAGCCAGCGTCTTGGACATCGAGCCGACATAGACCACGCGGCCGGAGCGATCGAGGCTCTTCAGCGCTTGCTGCGGTGCCTCGTCGAGAAGCTGGCTGTCATAGCCATCCTCGATGATGATCTGGTTGTAGCGGTTGGCCCGCGCCAGAAGATCCTGCCGCCGCTCAGCCGACAACGGCACCATGGTCGGGCAATGATGGCTGGGCGTGACGAAGACGAAGCCGGAATCATTGGGAATAGAAGCGGTTACGATGCCGGACTGGTCGACCGGCACCGGCTGTATCTCCGCGCCCGCAAGGCGGAAGATCGAGCGGGCGTCGGGGTAGCCGGGGTCCTCCATCGCCACCTTGGAGCCTTTGGACATCAGCAGCGTCGCCAGCATGTAGAGCGCGTTCTGGGCGCCCAACGTGACGATGATCTCGTCGGGATTGGCGAAGATGCCGCGCCGGGGCAGGAGCCGCGCCTGGATCTGCTCGATCAGCAGCGGATCGTCACGGTCGACCATGTCGGACGCCCAGTTGCGGATTTCCAACACCGCCAGCGCCATGCGGTTGCACTCGCGCCATTCGGCGGTAGGGAACAGCGCCGGATCGAACTGGCCGTAGACGAAGGGGTAGGACGACTTGATCCAGTTCTCGTGCTTGGCCGGCGGCGGCATGTCGCTGGCGAAGATCTTGCGGCGTGCCTTCCAGTCGATCTCGTTGGCCTGGTCGGGCGCCTTCTGGTGCGGCTTGGCCGGTGTCGCCAGCACATCGGGATTGACGAAATGTCCACGCCGCTCGCGCGCCACCAGGAAACCCTGGTCGACGAGCTGCTGGAACGCCAGCACCACGGTTCCGCGCGCCACGCCAAGTTTTTCGGCCAGGATCCGGCAGGAAGGAAGCGGCATCGAAGCGGCGATCTGGCGGTCCAGAATGGCGGCCACGATGGCTTGGCGGATCTGCGCTTGCAGGGTTTGGCCGGATTCAGCCGAAATCCGGAACAGGCCGGACCATATCGCCGTGTCGTTTCGCTGTGGCATGGGAGATTTCCTCGATGGCCAGCCTTTTTCGCTTGGCTGGACCAGCCGAACGTAACCGTGGCACAACGGGTTGCGCCAATCAATTTTTCTGATCGTTGGGATTTATGCCAGTGATCCTTCACGCCATTTTGATGCTGCGCCGCGGCATAGTTGCGTGACTCTGTGCGTCATCGCTGCGCATTGAAACGGGTGGAGTTCGGCCCGATAGATTGTCGCGACGACACGCGCCGGAAACATCCGGTCCGTAATGATGGCTCGAGGTCTCGGAGTTTGGCAGTGGATCAATCGTCCTTTCAAAAACAGCTCGCCGCCTTGCGCGATCACCGCGCTGCAGCGCCCGCCAGCATGCGCCAGGCCTTCGCCGCCGATCCCAAGCGGTTCGTGGAATTCTCCGCCACCGATGGCGATCTGCTGCTCGACTGGTCGAAATGCGCGGTCGATGCGACCGCCATGGAACTGCTGGAAAAGCTCGCCCTGGCCGCCGATCTCGAAGCTCGTCGCGCCGCCATGTTCGCCGGCAAGAAGATCAACGTCACCGAGGACCGTGCCGTGCTGCACACGGCGCTGCGCAACCTGACCGGCAAGGGCGTCACCGTCGATGGCCAGGATGTCAAGGCTGACGTCATCGCCGTGCTCGACGCCATGGGCGCCTTTGCCGATGCCGTGCGCTCCGGCAAGGCGGCCGGCGCCACCGGCAAGAAGATCACCGACATCGTCAACATAGGCATCGGCGGTTCCGATCTCGGCCCGGCCATGGCGACGCTGGCGCTGGCGCCCTATCATGACGGGCCGCGCGCGCATTACGTTTCCAACATCGACGGCGCCCATATCCACGACACGCTGAAGGGGCTGTCCGCCGAGACCACGCTTTTCATCATCGCTTCCAAGACCTTCACCACCGTCGAGACGATGACCAATGCGCAGACGGCGCGCGACTGGGTGCAGAAGGCGCTCGGCAAGGAAGCGGTCGGCAAGCACTTCGCCGCCGTGTCCACTGCGCTCGATCTGGTCGCCAAGTTCGGCATCGCGCCCGATCGCGTCTTCGGCTTCTGGGATTGGGTCGGCGGCCGCTATTCGCTCTGGGGCGCCATCGGCCTGCCGGTGATGATCGCTGTCGGCCCGCGGAATTTTCGCGCCTTCCTCGATGGCGCGCATGAGATGGACGAGCATTTCCGTACCGCACCGGTGCAGGAGAACCTGCCGGCGCTGCTGGGGCTGGTCGGCTGGTGGCATCGCGTCATCTGCGGTTACCCGGCGCGCGCCGTCATCCCTTACGACCAGCGCCTGTCCAGATTGCCCGCCTATCTGCAGCAGCTCGACATGGAATCGAACGGCAAGAGCGTCACCCTCGAAGGCACGGCGGCAACGACGCCGACCGGACCGCTTGTCTGGGGCGAACCCGGCACCAACGGCCAGCATGCCTTCTTCCAGCTGCTGCACCAGGGCACCGATTTCATCCCGGTCGAGTTCCTCGCCGCGGCCGTCGGCCACGAGCCCGATCTCAAGCACCAGCACGATCTGCTGCTCGCCAACTGCCTGGCGCAGTCGGAAGCGCTGATGAAGGGCCGCACGCTGGACGAAGCCCGCGCCCAGATGCTGGCCAAGGGCATGAAGCCGGCCGAGGTCGACAAGATAGCCCCGCACCGCGTCTTCTCCGGCAATCGCCCCTCGGTGACCATCCTTTACCGCAAACTCGACCCGCGCACCTTCGGCCGGCTGATCGCGCTCTACGAGCACCGCGTCTTCGTCGAGGGCACGCTGTTCAACATCAACTCCTTCGACCAGTGGGGCGTCGAACTCGGCAAGGAACTGGCCACCGGCCTTCTGCCTGTCGTAGAGGGCAAGGAAAGTGCCGCCAAGCGGGACGCATCGACCGCAGGCCTTGTGGGATTCATCCACCATTTGCGTGGCTCGGAGTGAAAAGCTTGGCAGACATCAAGGGAATATTGTTCGACAAGGACGGCACGCTTGTCGACTTCAACGCCACCTGGCTCGGCGTTGCCGACTTCATGGCCATGGATGCGTCCGAAGGCGATCGCTGGAAAGCCGACAGGCTGCTGGCCGCCGCCGGCTTCGATTTCGCCAACAAGCGCTTTAAGCCTGACTCGATATTTGCCTCCGGCACCAATCTCGACGTCGTCGAATTGTGGTTTCCGCGCCTCTCCAACGAGGATCAGATGCTGGCGGTCGCCCGCTTCAACGAGATCACCTCGGTGCAAGGCTCGGCGATGGCCGTGGCGCTGCCGGGCATCGTCGACACGCTGACGGCACTGCACAGGAAGTCCTACCGGCTTGGCGTCGCCACCAACGATTCGACCAGCGGCGCGGAAAAGACGCTTGTCACGCTCGGCGTCGCCCAATTGTTCGACGCGGCCTATGGCTACGACGCGGTGGCCAATCCGAAGCCGGCGCCCGACACGATCCTGGCCTTCAGCGATCTCACCGGCCTCAGGCCGGCGGAAATCGCCATGGTCGGCGACAACCGCCACGACCTCGAAATGGCGCGTGCCGGCGGCTGCGGGCTGGCGGTCGGCGTGCTCTCCGGCACCGGAACCCGCGAATCGCTGGCCGGCATTGCCGACGCCATCCTGGATTCCGTTGCCGATCTGCCGGATTTTCTCTCGGCGCGGGTCAAGGAGACGATCTGATCCCGTCGGTAGACGCGGCCGCCTCGTCAGCCTTCGAAGCGAAAGACGCCGCTTGGCTGCAGCGCGCTGTCTTTCGCCTGGCCGAAATCCGGCACCTTATGTTCGGCGAGCAGGCGCAGCCGTGATCGTGGCAGATAGGCGCGGCTAGGATCGCCGACCAGGACCTCGATGCCGGCATTCAGGCAGCGTTCGAAAAAAGGCATGACGCGGTCGGCGACGCCTTGGCTGTAGAAGACATCGCCTGCAAGCACGAGGTCGACGGCCGGCGGCGGACCCCTGGTGATGTCGTCTCCGATCACGGTGATGGCGACACCGTTGGCCGCCGCGTTTAGAGCGAGCGCGGCAACGCCGTTGCGGTCGATCTCTGCGGCGATGACTTCGCGTGCGCCAGCCTTGGCGGCGGCAATGCCGACAAGACCCGAACCGGCGCCGAGGTCGAGCACGCGGCGGCCGGCTACCGTTTTCGGATGATCCAGTATGTGGCGCGCAATCACCGCGCCGCCGGCCCACACATAAGCCCAGTAAGGCGGCTGCGGCTCGGGTCCATCGTTGTCCGCCTCGATCGTGTCGTCATCGTCGCCAGCGCTTTGGTGCGGATCTATGAGCCGTCTCAGGCCACTGGCCGGATGCGGTGTATAAAGCTGGATCTCAGGCACCGACGGCACCGGGGCGAGGCGCATGTTCGTCCTGATGAATTCTGCCGGGTCAGGACGGCAAGGTGCATTTACGGCGTCCGCGCCGCCGGCTGCAATCATTCGCGCAGCGCTCGCCGCAGGATCTTGCCGACCGGCGTCTTCGGCAGCTCGGTGCGGAATTCGATGTATTTGGGCCGCTTGTAGCCGGTCAGGTTCTCACGGC
Organism: Mesorhizobium sp. M0227; assembly: GCF_040321855.1. Taxonomy (NCBI): domain Bacteria; kingdom Pseudomonadati; phylum Pseudomonadota; class Alphaproteobacteria; order Hyphomicrobiales; family Phyllobacteriaceae; genus Mesorhizobium; species Mesorhizobium sp. M0227. The sequence continues at coordinate 69,145 of NZ_JAMYSJ010000017.1, forward strand.
AAAAGGCGGTGATTGCTTCGGCGGTCAGCGCCGGATCCTTCTTGACCACGAACAGTTTCGGCACCTCGCCCGAATGCTCGTCCGGCACGCCGACCGCCGCCACTTCGAGCACGCCCGGATGCATCGCCACGACTTCCTCGAGCTCGTTCGGATAGACATTGAAGCCCGAGACGAGGATCATGTCCTTCTTGCGGTCGACGATCTTGGTGTAGCCGCGTTCGTCCATGAAGCCCATGTCGCCGGATTTGAAGTAGCCATCCTTGGTCATCACCTTGGCGGTCTCATCGGGCCGGTTCCAGTAGCCCGCCATCACTTGCGGTCCTCGGATGCAGACCTCGCCGACCTCGCCGAGCGGCAAATTGTTGCCGTCGTCGTCGCGGATGGCGATCTCGGTCGAGGGCAGCGGCAAGCCGATGGTGCCGGTGAAGTCGCCGGCGGTGAACTTGTTGGCGGTGGCCACCGGCGAGGTTTCCGAGAGGCCGTAGCCTTCGGTGACCGAACAACCGGTCAGCGTCTTCCAGCGTTCGGCGACGCCCTTCTGCACCGCCATGCCGCCGCCCAGCGTCAGCACCAGCGGCTTGAAGTCGAGCTTGCGGAAATCCTCATTGTTGAGCAGCGCGTTGAACAGCGTGTTGAGGCCGGGAAAGATGTGCACCGGATACTTCTGCAATTCCTTGACGAAGCCGGGAATGTCGCGCGGATTGGGAATGAGCACATTGCGGGCGCCTTGCTGCATGCCCATCAGCGCGTTCACGGTCAGCGCGAAAATATGATAGAGCGGCAGCGCGCAGATAAAGTTGGGGTGCGCCGGTTTCGGCTTGATCGTGTAGGCGTCCTCCATCCACTGCGCGTTCTGCGCGACGTTGGCGAGCACGTTTCTGTGCAGCAGTGTGGCGCCCTTCGACACGCCCGTGGTGCCGCCCGTATATTGCAGGAAGGCGACATCGTCGGCTTCCACCTTGGCCGGCTTGAAGCCCATGCCGGCGCCGGCCTTCATGGCGGCATTGAACTTGACATGGCCGGGCAAGGACCATGCCGGCACCATCTTCTTCACGCGGCGCACGACGAAATTGATGATCGTGCCCTTCAGGCCGCCAAGCATGTCGCCCATCGCGGCGACCACCACATGCTTGACCGTGGTCCTGGCGATCACCGCCTGCAAGGTGTTGGCGAAGTTCTCCAGGATGACGATGGCTTGCGCACCGGAATCCTTCAACTGGTGTTCGAGCTCGCGCGGCGTGTAGAGCGGATTGATGTTCACCACCACATAACCCGCTCGCAAGATCGCCATCATCGCCACCGGATATTGCAGCACGTTCGGCATCATCAGCGCGACGCGCGCGCCTTTCTGCAGGCCTTTCGATTGCAGGTAGGCGCCGAAGGCCGCCGACAGCCGCTCGACATCGGTGTAGCTGATGGACTTGTCCATGCAGGTGAAGGCCGGCTGCGCGGAAAACTGCTTGCAGGCGGCGACGAGGAAATCGCCGATCGAGCTGTAGGGCAGGGCGCCGATCTCGGCCTGCACGTTTTTCGGATAGCTCTTGAGCCACGGCTTTTCCGGCAAGCCGGCGGCCAGCGCCGTCAGCGTTTTCGGCAATCGGTTGGCGGTGGCGTCGGCCGGCCTTGCCGCCGGTGGGGTCTTCATCGCCGCGGCGGCTTTCGATGCCGGCCTGGCAGCGGGCTTTGCCGCCCCCGCTTTATTTCCCGACGCCGTCTTTCCGGCCGCAGCCTTGGCCGGGGCTTTCACCACTGGCCTTGTGCTTGCCCTTACGGGCGCCGCGGCCGCCTTCGGCGTGGCGGCTTTGGAAACGGGTGCTTTCGGCTTGGCAGTACCGGCTGCTTTCGACGGCGCCTTGGCTCCCGCTTTCACCGGCGCCGTCGTCCTTGATGCTTTTGCCAACCGTTCCTCCCTGGACAAGTCTTGTTCATCCGCGCCGCGCTCGCCCCTGAATTGACAAGGACGCCCTCCGCTGCGGCCGCTACACCCTATGTATTGCCTCCGTTGGTGACCGTGCAAGTCTTGCCCTTGCGGCAACATGGCGAAAGATTTGCCGTCGAAAGTCTTTGCCGCCGCCAGCGCTCCCAGGCGGTGTCCTGGCGCATCCCTCGGCCGCTCGGAAGCGCCGGGAACATTTATATCGTCAGCTTGGCGATCAATAAAAAAATTCGGTTGTTAATAATCTCGTGAATGGAAGAAACTGCTAATTTTTTCTGCAATTTGGCAGAATAGCGGATTTTTTTCCTGCTTCCCGCGGGGTAAGCAAACGGGGTGTTCCAAAGCCGGAAAAACGGTGCTTATATGCGCGCTTCGCGAGCCTGATAGAGGGGCTTGGAAGAACATCAGGGAGTGCTCAATGAATAAGAAGCTGACTTTTGCAGCCGCGTTGCTGGCTGCAAGCGTCCTGAGCGGCATGGCCAATGCGAAAACTCTGGTCTACTGCGCGGAAGCTTCGCCGGAAGGTTTCGATCCGGCGCCGTATACCGCAGGCCAGACGTTCGACGCGTCATCGCGCACCGTCTTCAACCGCCTTGTCGAATTCGATCACGGCAAGACGACGACCTCGCCGGGCCTGGCCGAGAGCTGGACGATCTCCGACGATGGCAAGGAATATGTCTTCAAGCTGCGCAAGGGCGTCAAGTTCGCCGCAACCGACTATTTCACCCCGACGCGCGACTTCAACGCCGACGACGTGGTGTTCTCGTTCGAACGCCAGGTCGACAAGAACGGCCCCTGGTTCCAGTACATTCCGGGCATTGCCTACCAGTATTACAATGACCAGTTCGGCGACAACATTACCAAGGTCGAGAAGGTCGATGACCTGACGGTGAAGTTCACCCTCAAGGAGCCGGCGATCACCTTCATTCCGACGCTGGGCATGGATTTCGCCTCGGTCGTCTCCAAGGAATATGCCGACAAGCTGCAGGCCGACAAGACGCCTGAGCTGTTCAACCAGAAGCCGATCGGCACCGGCCCGTTCATCTTCGTCGACTACCAGACCGACGCCGCCATCCGCTACAAGGCCAACCCGGACTATTGGGGCGGCAAGCAGAAGATCGACGATCTGGTCTTCGCCATCACCACCGATCCGGCGGTGCGCGCGCAGAAGCTCAAGGCCGGCGAATGCAACATCATGTCGTACCCGGCACCGGCCGACATCGCCGGCCTGCAGGCCGATGCGAACCTGAAGGTCGAGGAGCAGGAAGGCCTCAATGTCGGCGCGCTGATGTACAACACCCAGCAGAAGCCGTTCGACGACGTGCGCGTTCGCAAGGCGCTCAACATGGCCATCAACAAGAAGGCCATCATCGATGCCGTCTTCCAGGGCGCCGGCCAGGTGGCGATCAATCCGATCCCGCCGACCATGTGGTCCTACAACAAGGAAGTGAAGGACGATCCTTACGATCCGGATGCAGCCAAGAAGCTGCTTGAAGAAGCCGGCGTCAAGGACCTCAAGATGAACGTCTGGGCCATGCCGGTGTCGCGCCCCTACATGCCGAATGCGCGTCGCACCGCCGAGCTGATCCAGGCGGACTTCGCCAAGGTCGGCGTCACCGTCGAGATCGTCAGCTACGATTGGGGTGAATACCTCAAGCGCGCTTCCGCGGTCGATCACGACGGCGCCGTCATCGTCGGCTGGACCGGCGACAATGGCGATCCGGACAACTTCCTCGGCGTGCTCCTGAGCTGCGCTTCCGTCGGTTCGAACAACCGCGCGGAATGGTGCAACAAGGACTTCGATGCGCTCATCAACAAGGCCAAGACCGTTTCGGACCAGGCCGAGCGCACCAAGCTCTATGAACAGGCACAGGTCATCTTCAAGGAACAGGCACCCTGGGCGACGCTCGCTCACTCCAAGGTGTTCATGCCGATGCAGAAGACCGTCACCGGCTTTGCGATGGATCCGCTCGGTATCCACCGCTTCGACGGCGTCGATATCGCCGAATAAGGTTGCGAAACGGGGGCGCCACCATGTGGTGACGCCCCCACTCGCCCGCCATGCTGCGTTATATCCTCGGCAAGCTCGCCCTCATCATCCCGACCTTCATCGGGATAACCATCCTCGCCTTTGGCTTCGTGCGCATCCTGCCCGGTGATCCGGTGCTGGTGCTTGCGGGCGAACGCGGCCTGTCGCCCGAACGCCACACGGCGCTGATGCACCAGTTCGGTTTCGATCTGCCGATTTGGCAACAATACCTGACCTATCTGACGAATGTCCTGAGCGGCGATTTCGGCACCTCGTTTTCAACTAAGACGCCGGTGCTCAAGGATTTCCTGGTGCGCTTCCCGGCAACGGTCGAACTCGCCATCTTCGCCATGATCTTTGCCGTTGTCCTGGGTGTCGCCGCCGGCATCTTCGCCGCCATCCGCCGCGGCTCCTGGTTCGATCAGCTGACGATGGGCACGGCGCTGGCGGGCTATTCCATGCCGATCTTCTGGTGGGGTCTGCTGCTGATCATCGTGTTCTCCGGCACGTTGCACTGGACGCCGGTTTCCGGCCGCATCGACCTTCTCTATTTCTTCAAGCCGGTGACCGGCTTCATGACCATCGATTCGCTGATCTCGGGGCAGAAGGGCGCATTCCGCTCGGCACTGTCGCACCTCGTCCTGCCCACGATCGTGCTCGGCACTATCCCGCTCGCAGTCATCGCCAGGCAGACGCGCTCGGCGATGCTCGAAGTGCTGGGTGAGGACTATGTCCGCACCGCGCGCGCCAAGGGCCTGGCGCCGCGCCGCGTCATCGGCCTGCATGCCTTCCGCAACGCGCTGATCCCGGTCGTCACCACCATCGGTCTGCAGGTCGGCACGCTTTTGACCGGCGCCATCCTGACCGAGAGCATCTTCTCCTGGCCCGGCATCGGCAAATGGATGATCGACGCCATTTCCAAGCGCGACTATTTCACCGTGCAGGGCGGGTTGCTTTTGATCGCGCTGATCGTCATGTCGGTCAACCTCATCGTCGACGTGCTCTACGCCGTCATCAACCCACGCATCCGGGCCAACTGACATGAGCAATGAAGGCCCAGCCACCATCGAAGCCGCGACCGTCGTCAAGCCGCAGGACGCCAGGCTGCAGATGTTCGGCGAGTTCTGGCATTACTTCTCCGTCAACAAGGGCGCGGTGATCGGGCTCTTTGTCTTTGCGCTGCTGATCCTGATCGCCATCTTCGCGCCGCTGCTGGCGCCTCATTCGCCGGACGATCAGTTCCGCGACTTCTTCCTGACGCCGCCGGCCTGGCAGGAAGGCGGCAACGCGCAGTTCCTGCTCGGCACCGACGCTGTCGGCCGCGATATGCTGTCGCGGCTGATCTACGGCTCGCGCTTCTCGCTCGCCATCGGCTTCGTCGTCGTCACGTCAGCGCTGATCTCAGGCGTCATTCTCGGCCTGCTCGCCGGCTACTGCCGCGGCTGGGTCGACACGCTGATCATGCGCATCATGGACATCATCCTGGCCTTCCCGTCGCTGCTATTGGCCCTGGTGCTGGTCGCGGTGCTTGGCCCCGGCCTCGTCAACGCCATGATCGCCATCGCCTTCGTGCTGCAGCCGCATTTCGCCCGGCTCACCCGTGCCGCCGTGATGGCCGAGAAGACCCGCGAATATGTCGTCTCGGCCAAGGTCGCCGGGGCCAGCCATCTCAGGCTGATGCTGGTCACCATCCTGCCCAACTGCATCGCGCCGCTGATCGTGCAGGCGACGCTGTCCTTCTCCAACGCCATTCTCGAGGCAGCCGCCCTTGGCTTCCTCGGCATGGGCGCGCAGCCGCCGACGCCGGAATGGGGAACGATGCTGGCCGAAGCGCGCGAGTTCATCCTGCGTGCCTGGTGGGTGGTTACTTTCCCGGGTCTCGCCATCCTGATCACCGTCTTCGCCATCAACCTGATCGGCGACGGCCTGCGCGACGCGCTCGACCCCAAGCTGAAGAGGTCGTGAGCATGCCTCTGCTCGAGATCAAGAACCTCACCGTTTCCTTCGACACCGCGGCCGGACCGTTCATGGCCGTGCAAGGCATCGACCTGTCGATAGAGCCGCGCGAAGTGCTGGCGATCGTCGGCGAGTCCGGTTCCGGCAAGTCGGTGGCGATGCTAGCGGTGATGGGCCTGTTGCCCAACACGGCAACGGTAAAGGCCGACCGGATGGCCTTCGACGGCGTCGATCTGTTGAAGCTCAGCCCGTCCGAACGGCGCAAGATCGTCGGCAAGGACATCTCGATGATCTTTCAAGAGCCGGTCGCCAGCCTCAACCCGTGCTTTAACGTCGGCTTCCAGATCGAGGAGGTGCTGCGCTTCCATATGGGTATGGATCGCGCTCAGCGGCGCGAGCGGGCCATCGAGTTGATGAAGCTGGTCGGCATCGCCGATCCGGAAGAACGGCTTAGCTCCTTTCCGCACCAGATGTCGGGCGGCCAATGCCAGCGCGTCATGATCGCCATCGCCATCGCCTGCAATCCGAAGCTGCTGATCGCCGACGAGCCGACGACGGCGCTCGACGTCACCATCCAGAAGCAGATCCTCGATCTGCTGGTTTCGCTGCAGGCCAAATACGGTATGGGCCTGATCATGATCACCCACAATATGGGCGTGGTGGCCGAGACCGCCGACCGTGTCATCGTCCAGTACAAGGGCCGCAAGATGGAGGAGGCCGACGTGCTGTCGCTGTTTGAATCGCCGAAGAGCAATTACACGCGGGCGCTTTTGTCGGCGCTGCCGGAGAACGCCGTCGGCGACCGGCTACCGACCGTTTCCGACATGATGTTCGAGCCGGCGCCTTCGGCAGTTGGAGCCGCCTGATGAGCACCACGGTCCTCGAAGGCAAGAACATCGTCCGCGACTACCATATCGGTGGTGGCCTGTTCACCGGGCCGCGCACCGTGCATGCGGTCAAGGGCGTCTCGTTCAAGGTCGACAAAGGCAAGACGCTGGCCATCGTCGGTGAGAGCGGCTGCGGCAAGTCCACGCTCGCCCGCATCATCACGCTGATCGATCCGGCGACTTCGGGCGAGCTGTTCATCGACGGCAACAAGGTCGACATTGCCACGAAAGCATTGACGAAGGAGATGCGCCGCAAGGTGCAGATCGTTTTCCAGAATCCGTACGGATCGCTCAATCCGCGCCAGAAGATCGGCGACGTGCTGGGCGAGCCGCTGCTGATCAACACCGACAAGCCGGCGGCCGAGCGGCGCGACCTTGCGATGAAGATGCTCAAGAAGGTCGGCCTCGGTCACGAGCATTACAACCGCTATCCGCACATGTTCTCGGGCGGCCAACGCCAGCGCATTGCCATTGCCCGTGCGCTGATGCTCAATCCAAGCCTGCTGGTGCTGGACGAGCCGGTCTCGGCGCTCGATCTGTCGGTGCAGGCGCAGGTGCTCAACCTGCTTGCCGACCTGCAGGACGAGTTCCAGCTGACCTATGTCTTCATCAGCCACGATCTGTCCGTGGTGCGCTACATCGCCGACGATGTGATGGTGATGTATTTCGGCGAAGCGGTCGAATACGGCTCGCGCGACGAGGTCTTCGCCGACCCCAAGCACAGCTACACCAGGACGCTGTTCGCGGCGACCCCGCGCGCCGACGTCGCCTCGATCAAGGCGAGGCTAGCGAAGAAGAAAGCGGCTTAACGTCTCTTCGTCATCCTAGGGCGGAGCGGCGCGAAGCGTCGCGCAGACCCTAGGATCCATGCCGTTTACCTCAGCCGAAAGGTGCAGCGGAGCAGAATTCTGCACCGTGGCAACACTCGAACGTCACGGCATGGATCCTCGGGTCTGCACTGCGTCGCTACGCTCCTTGTTCCGCCCGTGGATGACGACGCTGGAGAGGCCGCCGCTCAGGACAACTTCGCGATGATGGCGCGCAACGCTTCGCCGAAGCGCCGGACTTCCTCGATTGTGTTGTAGTGGACCAGCGAGGCGCGGATGGCGCCGCTATCCATCGACAGGTTGAGGCGCTTCATCAGCCGTGGCGCGTACATGTGGCCGTCGCGGATGCCGATCTGCATCTCGGCCATTTCCTCGACGATCCGCTGCGGCGACAGTGTGCCGATGTTGAAGCAGAAGGTCGGTACGCGCTCGGTGATGCGAGCCACGTCGGCAACACCATAGATGGTCGCGCCGCAGTCCTTGAGCACAGCGAGCATCTCACGCGCCAGCACCAGCTCATAGTCGCGAATGGCGCCCATGCCGGCGACGATGTTGTCGCGCCGGGAGCGGTTGTTGGCGGGCGCCAGATTGCGGCCGATCAGTTCCAGATACTGCACGGCCGCGTCCATGCCCGAGACGTTCTCGTAGATGAAGGTGCCGGCCTCGACCTTGTAGGGCGGCTCGTCGGGGATGAAATCCTCGCGGAAGGTCGGCAGCCGTTTCAGCGTTTCGAAACGACCCCAGAGGAAGCCCATATGCGGCGAGAAATTCTTGTAGCCGGAGCAGACGAGATAGTCGCAGTCCCAAGCCTGCACGTCGATCAGCCCGTGCGGTCCGTAATGCACGCAGTCGAGGAACACTTCGGCGCCGGCCGCGTGCGCGATCTTGGCCACCGCGGCGACATCGACGATCGAGCCGATCGAGTGCGCGGTGACCGTGCAGGCGACGAGACGGGTGCGGTCGGAAACCAGCGGACGCAGATCATCGACATGCAGATTGCCGTCCTCGCGCATGCGCCACCATTTGAACTTGGCGCCGGCCGATTCCAGCGCCAGCCAAGTCGCGATGTTGGCGTCATGGTCCATGTCGGTGACGACGATCTCGTCGCGCTCCTGCAGCATCTGGCCGATGCCGAGGCTGACCAGGCGGATGAACGAGGTGGCATTCATGCCGAAGCAGATTTCCGCCGGGCTATAGGCGTTGATGAGCAGGGCGACGCTTGTTCGCGCATCGGCGACCGACTGGTCGACCGTGACGCTGCGGCCATAGCGGCCGCCACGCTGCACATTGTGCGAAACCAGATGGTTGGTCACCGCGTCGAGTACGCTCTGCGGGATCTGCGCGCCGGCGGCGTTGTCCAAAAAGATGAAGTCGCCAGCCCGCTGCAAGGCTGGAAACATGGCGCGGATGGCGTCGACGGGGAACGCGGTGGCGTTTGCATTGTCGGTTTGATGCTTGTTCACGGGTAGGCTCCTGCAAAGGACTTGAGCGGGGATCAGGTAGTGGAGGTCAGCGCTTCTTTTCGGTCTTGAAGCGCTCTTCAAGCAGGCTGACGAGGCGGACCATCGGCCAGAGGAAGATGAGGTAGACAAGCGCTGCGCCGATCAGCGGCGAGGGGTTGGCGTAGAGCGACTGCGCGTTGGTCGCTTCCTTCAAGAGTTCCGGCAGCGCCACGGTGGAGGCGAGCGAAGTGTCCTTGAACATCGAGACGCAGTTGCTGGTCATCGGCGGGATGACGACGCGGATCGCTTGCGGCAGCACCACCTTGCGCAAGGTCAGCAGGAACGGCAGGCCAAGCGCCTGCGACGCCTCGAACTGGCCGCGCGGGATGCTCTCGATGCCGGAGCGGAACACCTCCGCCGAGTAGGCCGACATGATGAAGGCGAAAGCAGTCACGGCGGAGGCCCAGGACGACAGGCGTATGCCGAGGAACGGCAGTGCATAGTAGATCAGGATCAGCACGACCAGCACCGGCAGGGCGCGGAAGATGTCGGTGTAGCCGACCGCCAGCCACCGCAGCGGCTTCGGCGCATAGAGCCGCACCAGGCTGATCCCCAGGCCGATGGGGATGCCGATGCCGATGCTCAAAATGCCGAGCAGCAGCGTGTTCAGGAAGCCGCGCAGCAGCGCCGGCAGGCTGGACATGATGACATCGGGATTGAAGAAGGTATCCAGCAGCGACATGGGAGCGTTCCCGAACCCGAGAGCAAGGATGCTCAGGTTAAAACCAATCGACCTCGCCAATGGCGAGACGGTCTGCGCGGAAGCCGGCGCTGGCGCATGAAATGAATCGTGCCGGCCTGGAAAGCCGGCACGATGTCAGCGCAGCTTTCAGCTCAGGCCTTCGGCAGCGGCATTTCCTTCATGGTCGAAGAGTCGGCGGGCGCGTCGCTGCCGAACCACTTCTTGTGGATGGCGGCCAGCGTGCCGTCCTTCTTCATAGCGCTCAGCGCGTCGTTCAGCTTGCCGAGCAGCGGGTGGTCCTTGCTCATCATCAGGCCGTATTGTTCGCCGGTCTTGATGCGCTCCTTGACGACCAGGTCCTTCATCTTGGTGAAGGAATACTCCATGCCTGGAATGTCGCTGACGGCGGCATCGACGCGGCCGGCGCTGAGGTCGAGCAGCAAATTCTGCTGCGTGTCGTAACCCTTCACGTCGCTGAAGCCGCCGGCTTCCTGATGTGCCTTGACCCAGGTTTCACCGGTCGAGCCGGACAGCACGCCGACGATCTTGCCCTTGAGGTCGGCCTCGGCCTTGATCGGGCTGTCGGCCTTGGTGGCAATGCCCATGTCGGAATCATAATAGGGCTGCGTGAACGACTGCGACTTCAGCCGCTCGGCCGTGATGGTGATCGACGAGATGGCGACGTCGATGCGCTTCGACGTGGTGGCGGCAAACAGCGCCTGGAAGCCGAGATCGGCGATGTCGGTGGTCATGCCGATGCGCTTGGCGGCTTCGTTGACGATGTCGACTTCAAAGCCTTCGAAGGTGCCGCTCTCGTTCTTGAATTCGAAGGGCGGGTTGGTCGGATAGGCGCCGACATTGAGCACATCGGCGGCATAGGCGGTGGCGGGGCCGGCGGCGATGCCGACGGCGGCGGCAAGAAGAAGCAATTTGCGGCGCGTGAAGCTCATTTGTGTTCCCTCTGTTGTTGATCGGGCGGGTTGCTCCCGCACGGTTTTTTGCCGCCCCGCTTCACGCAGGACGTCAATTCATGGCAGCGACCATGCGGTCATGGTTGGCGACGTTTTGTGTTGCAGATCGCGGATCTGCGCGCGCACTTCATCGAAGGCATGGCGCGCATTGGATGATGACTGGGGCAGTATGAACGACAAGAACTGAGACTCCCACCCGGAGCACCCACGATGGACTGGCCGGCACGATGAACTGGTCTGCACGATGGACTGGCCGGCAAGCCCGTCCGGCACGGCAATCGCCATCGACTCTGGAATGCTTATCCAAAGTGCGGCGCTTTTCAAGGCGAAAGTTTTAAGCTTAAAAAGCTGCGGTGTCCGTTGCGTGGCCGACACGGTGCGGCCCGCTGGAACCGATACCCGCGAGCGATGGCGACGCGAAGCTATTTCAGGCTTGAAATATCTCCGCGCGGGCCTAGCGTGTGCTCTCTCGCCGGGAGGTCGCGACATGAACAAACCACACCCCTTGCACGGCCCGAACAGATTGAAGCTGGGGGTCTTTTCGACCAATGCCGATGGCGGGCTGGCCATAACCGATGTGCCTGAACGCTGGACGGCAAGCTGGCAGGACAATCTGACCGCAGCCCAGATCGCCGACCGTGCCGGGCTGGAGTTCATGCTGCCGATCGCCCGCTGGCGCGGTTTTGGCGGCCGCAACAAGGTGCGGGAATGGTCGTTCGAGACCTTCACCTGGGCGGCGGCCCTTGCCATGGCCACCGAGCAGATCGGCCTGTTCATGACCGTGCATGTGCCGCTGGTGCATCCGCTCTATGCCGCCAAGGCGCTGGCGACGGTCGACCACATCAGCCAGGGTCGCGCCGGCCTGAATATCGTCTGCGGCTGGAATCCGAAGGAATTCGGCATGTTCGGCACGCCTCTGGTCGAGAAGGGCTACGACCAGGCAGCGGAATGGATCGAAATCCTCGAAAAGCTTTATGCCTCGCCCGACCCGCTCGGCTATGAGGGCACCTACTACCGCCTCAAGGAAGCCGTCAGCCGTCCGGCCAGTCTGCAGGTGCCGCGCCCGGTGACCATGAACGCCGCTTTCGGCGGGCCCGGCCGCGATTTCGCCGCCGCGAGATGCGACTATCTGTTCACGACCTTTTCCGAAATGGGCGATGCCGGCAAACATGTCGCCGACATCAGCGAGCGGGCAGACAAGGTGGGCCGTGATGTCGGCGTCTACACCGTGGCGCATGTCGTCTGCCGCCCGACGATGGAAGAGGCGCGGGCATATTACACGCGCTATGCGGTCCATATGGCCGACCACGACGCCGTCGATGCCCACATGGCCGGCAAGAAGGAATTCTCGCAGTCGCACGACCCGCACGCCTATGACCGCTACCGGCAGCGTTTCGCCGGCGGCGCCGGCACCTACCCGCTGATCGGAACGCCGGAAACGATCGCCGCCGACATGGTCGCCATTGCCGGGCATGGCTACCAGGGCATCGCGCTGTCCTTCGTCAATTACACCAGGGAGTTGCCCTATTTCTGCGATCACGTGCTGCCGATTTTGCGGAAGGCGGGGCTTCGCGCATAGTAGTGGTGATCAGTTGCGGTGGATCATCGCGGATATTCGGAATTAGCCGAAGCCCTCCCCAACGTCGTCATCCCTGGGCGAAGCAGGAGCGCAGCTCCGTCGCGGAGACCCTGGGATCCATGCCGCGACTTCGGCCGTGGAGTGTGCAGCGGTGCAGAATTCTGGACCGTGGTGACGCTTTGGAGTCCCGGCATGGATCCTCGGGTCTGCGCCGCGTCGCTTCGCTCCTTGCTTCGCCCGTGGATGACGAAGTAATGGGCGTTTACTCCGGACGAACGAATTCCCTATTCCGGAATAACGGCAGTCGCCTGGATCTCCACCTTGGCCCGGTCTTCGACCAGCGCCACCACCTGCATGGCGGCCATCGCCGGAAAATGCCGGCCGATGACCTCGCGATAGGCCTCGCCGATGCCCCTGAGGTTGGCGAGGTATTCGGCCTTGTCGGTAAAATACCAGGTCATCGAGGTGATGTGCTGCGGTCCGGCACCGGCCTCGGCCAGCACCGCCACGATGTTCTGAAGCGTTTGCCGCACCTGGCCGACAAAATCGTCGGTCTCGAACTGGCATTGCCTGTTCCAGCCGACCTGTCCGCCGACGAAGACGAGCTGCCCGCGCGCGGCGACGCCATTGGCGTAGCCGACAGGTTTTGCCCAGCCTTCGGGCTGCAGAATCCTGTGCATTCAAAACCTCCCGGTATTCCAAAACCCAATTTTCAAAATCGAACGCTCGTCAAAATCTCTGCCGTCAGGCCGCGCCCATCACCTGCCGCGCGATCACCACCTTCTGCACGTCGGAGGCACCCTCGTAGATGCGCAGCGCGCGGATCTCGCGATACAGGCTTTCGATGATGTGGCCCTTGCGGACACCGTCGCCGCCATGCAGCTGCACAGCCTTGTCGATCACCTCTTGCGCCTTGTCGGTGGCAAACAGCTTGGCCATCGACGCCTCGCGTGTGACCCGCGCGGCCCCCATGTCCTTGGTCCACGCAGCGCGGTAGACCAGAAGCGCCGCCGCATCGACGTCCAGCGCCATCTCGGCGATATGACCCTGCACCATCTGCAGTTCGGCCATTGGCGCGCCGAACAGTTTGCGCTCGGCCACCCGTTTGATGCTTTCATCCAGCGCGCGGCGGGCAAAGCCGAGTGCCGCCGCCCCGACGGTCGAGCGGAACACGTCGAGCACCGACATGGCGATGCGGAAGCCGTCGCCGGGTCTGCCGATCAGCGCAGCGGCCGGCAGGCGGACCTGATCGAAAGACAGCCGTGCCAGCGGATGCGGCGCGATCACTTCCAGCCGTTCGGCGATGCCAAGGCCCCTGGCGTCGCCAGGCACAAGGAAGGCGGAAAGCCCCTTGGCGCCCGGCGCCTCGCCGGTGCGGGCAAAGACGACATAGAGGTCGGCGATGCCGCCGTTGGAGATCCAGGTTTTTTCACCCGACAAGACATAGCTGTCGCCGTCGCGGGTCGCCGTCATTTCCGTGTTGGCGACGTCCGACCCCGAGCGTGGCTCCGACAGGGCGAAGGCCGATATCGCCTTGCCGGCACGCGTCTTCGAAAGCCATTGCTGCTGGTCCGGCGTGCCGAACAGGCTGAGCGCGCCGGTGCCGAGCCCCTGCATGGCGAAGGCGAAATCGGCCAACCCGTCATGGCGGGCAAGCGTCTCGCGCGTGATACACAGGGTGCGCACGTCGAGGGGGCCAGGATTGTCGGTGTCGATTGCCGTCGGCTTCAGCCAGCCGTCTCGCCCGAGCTTGCTGACCAGTTCGCGGCAGGCGGCGTCGACATCATGGTGGGAGACCGGCAGGTTTTTCGCGCACCATACGTCGAGCTGCTCGGCGAGCTGACGATGGCGGTCTTCGAAGAACGGCCAATGGAGGAAGGAACGATCAGGCATGGGTGCTTCCACCACTATTCTCCAGGCCCTGCGCTCTACGGCGCCCCCCTCTGTCCTGCCGGACATCTCCCCCTCTAGGGGGGAGATTGGCAACGTCGACGTCGGCGCCCTTCTTGAGACGTTGGCGATTTGCGAAGGCGTGCGTGACAGCCGATCTCCCCCTTGGAGGGGGAGATGTCCGGCAGGACAGAGGGGGGCGCTGTCCCGCCGACGTCTCCACGGAATGCATCATCCTCAATCCCCCTCGAACACCGGCTTTTCCTTGGCCACGAACGCCTTGTAGGCGCGCTCGAAGTCGCGGGTCTGCATGCAGATTGCTTGCGCCTGCGCTTCCGCCTCGATCGCCTGGTCGAGGCCCATCGACCATTCCTGGTTGAGCTGCGTCTTGGTGATGCCGTGCGCAAAGGTCGGGCCGGAGACGATGCGCGCCGCCATATCGAGCGCGTCGGCCTCGATCGATGCGGCATCGACCAGCCGGTTGTAGAAACCCCAGCGTTCGCCTTCATCAGCCGTCATGGTGCGGCCGGTGTAGAGCAGTTCTGCGGCGCGGCCCTGGCCGATGATGCGCGGCAGGATCGCGCAGGCGCCCATGTCGCAGCCGGCGAGGCCGACGCGGGTGAACAGGAACGCGGTCTTGGCTTCCGGCGTGGCGATGCGGATATCGGAGCTCATCGCAATGATGGCGCCGGCGCCGACCGCGACGCCGTCGACCGCCGCAATGATCGGCTTGCCGCAATTCAGCATCGCCTTGACGAAATCGCCGGTCATGCGGGTGAAGGCGAGAAGCTCCTTCATGTCCATCTTGACCAGCGGGCCGATGATGTCGTGGACATCGCCGCCGGAGCAGAAATTGCCGCCATTGGAGAGGAACACCACGGCGTCGACATCGTCGGCATAGACGAGGTCGCGGAACGTGTCGCGCAGCTCGGCATAGCTGTCGAAGGTCAGCGGGTTCTTGCGCTCCGGCCGGTCGAGCCGGACCTTGGCGATCCTGCCCTCGACCTCCCACAGGAAATGCTTCGGCTTGCGCCCGGCCATTGCGGTCATTCGCGTCCCTCCCAGTTGCTGCGAAACGAGGTCAGCATGCCGGTCAGCCGGCGCGCGTCGTCCTCGCTGACCTTGCCCAGCAATTCACCGATCCAGCCTTCATGCGCCGCGGCGATTGTGGCGAAGGCTTGCGTGCCTTCCTCGGTCAGCCGCACCATCGACGTGCGGCGGTCGCCATTGCGCCTCGCGCGGGCGACAAGTCCTTCCGAAACCAGCCGGTCGACGATGCCCGTGACATTGCCGTTGGAGACCAGCAGGAAGCGCGACAGGTCGCTCATCAGCATGCCTTCCGGCATCCTATAGAGTGCTGCCATCACGTCGAAGCGCGGCAGCGTCGTGTTGAACTCCTTCTTCAGCCGCTCGCGCAGCTCGGCCTCGATCGTGCGCGAGGCTCGCAGCAGCCTGATCCACAGCCGCAAGCGGTCCTTGCCGGGTCCCGACGGCGCGGGCAGGGGGCCGGCTACCATGTTTCGCCTCCTGAGATGGAAATCGCCTGTCCGGTTATCGATTCGGCGGCGTCGCCGCACAGCCACAGCACGGCGGCGGCGACCTCATCCGGCTGGATGAAGCGGCCTTGCGGGTTGTTCGAGGCGAGGCTTGACCGCGCTTGCTCGACCGAGCGGCCGGTCTTCTCGATGATGCGCTGGATGGACTCTTCCAGCATTTCGGTTTCCACAAAGCCTGGGCACACCGCGTTGACGGTGACGCCCGATTTCGCCGTTTCGGCGGCAAGCGCCCGCATCAGGCCAACGACGCCATGCTTGGCGGCGACGTAAGACGCGACGTAGGCGTAGCCTTTCAGGCCGGCGGTCGAGGCGATGAAAACAATTCGTCCTGTTTTCCGCACGGCCATGCCGGCCAGCGCCGGCTTCACCGTCAGGAAGGCGCCGGTCAGATTGACGTCGAGCGTTCGCTGCCAGTCGCTGAGCGCGGTTTTGTGCGCCGGGGCGCTGCCGGCCATGCCGGCATTGGCGACGACGATGTCGAAGGGTCCGCGCGCGGCTTGCGCCCTTTCGTAAAGCGACGCCATCGCCGCCTCGTCGGTGACGTCGGCGGCAATGCCGAAGATGCGGCCGTTCTCGCCGGCCACCTCAGTGAGCTCTGCTTCCCGGCGGCCGCAGATGGTGACATCGATGCCGGCAGCAGCCAGCGCCAGCGCGATGGCCCGCCCGACGCCGGAGCCACCGCCGGTGACCAGCGCATGCTTGCCGGCGATCATGCTTCAATCCTCAAAACATGGCGCCAAGTACCCCCACCCCTAACCCTCCCCACAAGGGGGAGGGAGAAGGCTACGACAGCACCTGTCCATTGCAAACTTATGCGGTGCCGGCTGAGTCGAATGCGACGCGGTCCCCCTCCCCCTTGTGGGGAGGGGCGAGGGGCGGGGGTACAGCGCTGACGTGGCAGACGAAAAGCGTTCATACTTTCAGCCCCGCTGCGGCGTCGCGCTCGGCCAGACGGTAGAGCTGGTCGCGCCCGGGCAGATAGGGATCCGGCCATTTGACACCACGGTCGCCGAGCGTGACGGCGGCGTGCAGTGTCCAGTAGGGATCGGCGAGATGCGGCCGTGCCAGCGCCACCAGATCGGCGCGGCCGGCCATCAGGATCGAGTTGACATGGTCCGGCTCGTAGATGTTGCCGACCGCCATGGTGGCCATGCCGACCTCGTTGCGGATGCGGTCGGAAAACGGCGTCTGGAACATGCGGCCATAGACCGGCTTCGCCAGTGCCGAGGTCTGGCCGGCCGAGACGTCGCAAATGTCGACGCCGGCCTCATGCAGCAGCCGGGCGATCTCGACCGCATCGGCTGGCGTCACACCTTCGATGCCGACCCAGTCATTGGCCGAAATGCGCATCGAGATCGGTTTTTCCGCCGGCCAGGCGGCGCGCACCGCGCGGAAGATTTCGAGGGGATAGCGCATGCGGTTCTCCAGCGAACCGCCATAGGCATCCGTGCGCCGGTTGGTGACCGGGGTGATGAAGGACGACAAGAGATAGCCGTGCGCGGCGTGGATCTCGAGCATGTCGAAGCCGCAGCGACCGGCCATTTCCGCCGAAGCCACGAATTCGTCACGCACCCGGTCCATGTCGGCACGGTCCATCGCCCTCGGCACCTGGTTCTCAGGCGACCAGGCAACGGCCGAGGCCGCCATGATAGGCCAGTTGCCGGAGGTCAGCGGCACGTCGGTGCCCTCCCAGCCAAGCCGGGTCGAGCCCTTGGCGCCGGAATGGCCGATCTGGGCGCAGATCTTCGCTTCGGTCTCGGTGTGGACGAAGTCGACCAGCCGCTTCCACGCCACCTCATGTTCGGGCGCGTAGAAACCGGGACAACCGGGCGTGATCCGCCCTTCCGGACTGACGCAGGTCATCTCGATATAGATGAGCCCGGCGCCGCCCTTGGCCCGCTCGGCATAGTGGGTGAAATGCCAGTCGGTCGGACAGCCGTCGACGGCCTTGTACTGCGCCATCGGCGAGACGACGACGCGGTTCTGCAGCCTCATGTCGCGCAGCTTGAACGGGGCGAACATCGGCGCGCGGCGCAGGCTGTTGCCGCCGGCGCCTGCCTGGCGCTGGAACCATTCTTCCGCGCTTTCAAGCCATTCGGCATCGCGCAGCCGCAAATTCTCGTGGCTGATGCGCTGCGAGCGGGTCAATAGCGAATAGTTGAACTGCACCGGATCGAGGCCGAGATAGCGCTCGACCTCCTCGAACCATTCCAGCGAATTGCGCGCCGCCGATTGCAGCTTCAGCACCTCGGTGCGGCGGGCATCCTCATATCTACGGAAGGCGGCGTCCAGGTCCGGCTCGGTTTCGACATATTCGGCCAGCGCCACAGCACTTTCCAGTGCCAGCTTGGTGCCGGAGCCGATCGAGAAATGCGCGGATGCCGCCGCATCGCCCATCAGTGCCAGATTCTTGTAGGACCAGCGCTCGCACAGCACGCGCGGAAAATTGATCCAGGCGGAACCACGGATGTGGTTGGCGTTGGTCATCAGCGCGTGGCCGCCGAGATGTTTTTCGAAGATCCGCTCACAAACGGCGATCGATTCCTGCTGCGACATCGCACCGAAGCCGAAGGCAGCCCAGGTCTGTTCGCTGCACTCGACGATGAACGTCGCGGTGTCGCTGTCGAACTGGTAGGCGTGCGCCCACACCCAGCCATGCTCGGTCTTCTCGAAGATGAAGGTGAAGGCGTCGTCGAACTTCTGGTTGGTGCCGAGCCAGACGAACTTGCATTTGCGGGTGTCGATGTCGGGCTTGAAGATGTCGACGAAACTGTTGCGCGCCCTGGAGTTCAGGCCGTCGGCCGCGACGACCAGATCATGCGTCGCCATGTAGGGCTTGGGATCTGCGATGTCGGTCTCGAACATCAGCTTGACGCCGAGTTCGCGCGCCCGGCGCTGCAGCAGGACCAGCAGCCGCTTGCGGCCGATGCCGCAGAAACCATGACCTGACGAGACCGTGCGCACGCCGTCATGGATGACGGCGATGTCGTCCCAGTAGGCAAAGTGCTTCTTGATCCAGACGGCGCTGACCGGGTCGTTTTTCGACAGATTGTCGAGCGTCTCGGCCGAAAGCACGACGCCCCAGCCGAACGTGTCGTCGGCGCGGTTGCGCTCGAACACCGTCACATCATGCGCGGCGTCCCTCAGCTTCATCGAAATGGCAAAGTAGAGGCCGGCTGGTCCGCCGCCGAGAACCGCAACCTTCATGTCTGCGATCTCCTCTTCGCTTGCTGGAGTTCAGTATCGCGCCGGCGACACGATATTTCAAGCTTAAAGTTTTATATCAAAACGATTGTCCTGACATGGCGAAAGCGCGCCTGCGTGTCATCGCGCAAGCGCGCTGCCGGATCACTTTTCCGGGCTCTTCGGGCTCCACAGCACCGTCTCGGCGCCCTTCTCGTAGGCCATACCCGACGGATAGCTGATCGCCTCCAGTTGCAGACTCCACGGCGCCTGGAAGTAGAGGATGGTCTGGCCGGCGGCGGGTCCTTCGTTGACCGGCAATGGTCCCATCCTTGTCTTGACGCCCTTGGCTTCGAGATAGGCCTTCGCGGCTGCGACATCGTCGACATAGAAGGCGATATGGAAGCCGCCAATGTCGCTGTTCTTCGGCGTCAGGGCCTTCTGGTCCGGTGCTGTGTATTTGAACAGCTCGATGTTCGAGCCATAACCGCAGCGGACCATGGTGACCTCTTCGATCACCGCCTTCGGGTCGACGCCCAGGAGATCCTGCATGAAGGTGCCCTTGTCGTCGGCGAACGGACCGAACGACATCGCCTTCTTGCAGCCGACCACTTCGGTGAAGAAGTCGACCGCTTGCTTCATGTCGGGAACGGTGATGCCGGTGTGGTCGTGGCCGCGCATGCCTGGGATCGAATCCGCCGAGGCCATGCCGGCGCTGCCGAGCATCGCGGCGGCCACCGTTGCAATTGCGATTGTGGTCTTCATGTCAGTCCTCTCCATTTGGCGGGACTTGGGTCTTTGTGGTCGCACGTCCGAGGCCCGCTCTTCGGCGTGCGTATGCATTCATGTCGGCGCCTTGGCGGCGGCGGGGATGTCCAGCCAGCCAGCATCGATCTCGGGCAGCGGAATGGCCGCGATGAGATCGCGCGTGTAGGCCTGCTGCGGCTTGTCGAACAAGGCGTCGGTGGCGCTCGCTTCGACGATCATGCCTTCGCGCATGACAATCACTTGCCGGCACAGCCGCCGAATAACAGACAGATCGTGGCTGATGAAAGCGACGGTCAGCCCCATCTCCGCCGCCAGCTTTTCCAGCAGGGTCAGGATCTGCGCTTGCGTCGATACGTCGAGGCCGGAGACGATCTCGTCGGCCAGCACGAATTTCGGCGACAGCGCCAGAGCGCGCGCAATGCCGACGCGCTGGCGCTGGCCGCCCGACAGTTCGTGGCGGTAGCGGCTGGCAAAACTCTGCGGCAGGCCGACACGCTGCAGCGCCTCGGCGACGCGTGCCTTCAGATTGTCGCCAAGGCCGTTCTGTTTCAGCGGCGCGGCGATGATGCTGGCAATGGTGCGGCGCGGGTTGAGCGACGACATCGGATCCTGGAAGATCATCTGCAGATTGCGGCGCAGCGGCCGCAGTTCGGCTTCCGGCAGATGGGTGATGTCGCGGCCGTCGAAAGTGATGCTGCCTGCGCTGGGTTGCAGCAGGCGTACCAAAGCGCGGCCGAGCGTTGATTTTCCCGATCCGGATTCGCCGACGATGCCGGTCACCGAGCCCTTGGGCAGGTCGAAGTCCAGGCCCTTCAGGATTTCGACCAATGGCGCGCGGCCGATCAGTGGCTTGCGCGTCATGTCGGGCAGCGCGACCTTCAGCCCGCGCACGGAGAACAGTGGCTCAGCCATGCGGCCGCCTCCAGGCTTGGTCGGCGGCAGCGATCTCCGAAGCAAGCCCGGCCAGAACCGCCTCGTCCACCGGCTTCAGCGAGGCGAAAGGATCGGTGTAGCGTGGCGTCGCCGCCATCAGCGCTCGTGTATAGGGGTGCTGCGGCGCGGCGAAGAGCGCTGCGGTCTCGGCCTCCTCCACCACCTTGCCGGCATAGAGCACCGATACCTTCTGGCTGATCTTGGCGACGACGCCGAGGTCATGGGTGACGAACAGGATCGCCGTGCCGTGCTCGCGCTGCAACTGCACGATCAGCCGCAGGATCTGTTTTTGTACGGTCACATCGAGAGCCGTGGTCGGCTCGTCGGCGACGATCAGCCTTGGCTCCGCGGCGAAGGCGGCGGCGATCAGCACGCGCTGGCGCATGCCGCCTGACAGTTCGTGCGGATAGCTTTTCAGCACACGGTCGGGATCGCGGATTTGCACCTCGTCCAGCAATTGCCGAATGCGGGTATCGGCCCTCTCGCCACTCCAGCCGAGGATGCGCACCAGCCGGTCAGTCATCTGCGAGCCGACGCGGCGCGACGGGTTAAGCGCTGTCAGCGGGTCCTGCGGGATCAGCGCCGTGCGTGCCCCGATCAGCGTGCGCCGTGCCTTGGGCGGAAGCTTGCCGAGGTCTTCGCCTTCAAGCCGCATGTCGCCTTCGACAATGCGCACACTCGAAGGCAGGACGCCGAGCACCGCCTTGCCGATCATCGTCTTGCCGGCGCCGCTTTCGCCGACCAGCGCGCGCACTTCACCGGGCTGGACCGCAAGCGACACCGATCGCAGCACGCGCTGGCCGTTGGGCAGCACCGCGCTCAGATCCCTGATGTCGAGACAGGCGCTCATCGCAGCACCGGATCGAAACGCGTCTTCAGCGCCTCGCCGAACTGGCTGAACGACAGCACGGTCAGGATCATCGTGATCAGCGGGAACACCAGCACCCACCAGGCCTGATGGATCGACAGCCGGCCCTCGGCGATGATGCCTCCCCAGGTCGGATCGTCGGTCGAGATCGACAGATTGACGAAGGACAGGATCGCCTCGACGATGACGGCGATGCCCATTTCTAGCGACAGCAATGCGACGATCGACGGCACCACATTGGGCAGCACTTCGCGCAGCATGATGCCGATGCGGCCGTAGCCGGCGATGCGGGCATTCTCGACATAGTCCATGCGCGACTGACCCATCGTCTCGGCACGGATCACCCGGCAAAAGCGCGTCCAGTCGATGATGGCGATGGCAAGGATGACGGAACTCAAGCCCGTGCCGAGCACCGCCACCAGCAATATGGCGAACAGCACCGGCGGAAACGCCATCCAAACATCGACGACGCGCGAGATGATGCGGTCGGCCCAACCGCCGAAATAGCCTGCGATCAGGCCCAGCGTCGAGCCGACCAGGCACGCAGCGATGGCTGCGGACAAGGCGACGATGAAGGCGATGCGGCCGCCGAAGATCAGCCTCGACAACAGATCGCGGCCGAGGCTGTCGGTGCCCAGCCAATAGCCGGGCTCAGCACCGCTCACCCAGAACGGTGGCAGTCGTTCCAGCATCAAATCCTGCGCCAGCGGATCCTGCGGCGCGACAAGCGGCGCGAAGATCGCGGCCAACAGCGCCAGCAGCAGCCAGCCGCCGGCCAGCCACAGGCGTGGCGACACACCTCGCCTTCGTGCGCGGCCCTCATCCATGGCGCAGCCTCGGATTGAGCAGCGCGTACATCATGTCGACGCTGAGGTTGATCAGCACGAACAGCAGCGCGAAGACCAGCACGATGCCCTGGATCAGCGGCAGGTCGCGGTTGATGACGGCGTCGATCGCCATATTGCCGAGGCCTTCATAGGAAAACAGCCGCTCGACGATGACGGTGCCGCCGATGAGGAAGGTGAACTGCACGCCGACCAGTGTCAGCGTCGGCAAAGCGGCATTCTTCAAGGCCTCGCGCAGGATGACCTGCGTTTCCGAGAACCCCTTCACCCGCGCCAGCACGACATAGTCGAGATCGAGCACTTCCTTCAGGGACTGTTTCAAGAGCTGCGAGATGATTGCCGCCAGCGGCAGCGCAAGCGCCACGGCCGGCATCAGCATGTGCTTCAGGAGATCCCAGGTGAGGTCGAGGCGCAGGCGCAACAGGCTCTCGAACAGATAGAATTGGGTGACGAAGGGCAAGTCGAGCTGCGGCGACACCCGGCCGGAAATGTCGAAGATCGGCACCAGCACGCCGAACAGCAGGATCAGCACCAGGCCCCACAGGAAATCGGGTATCGAGAGCGCGGCACCACTGGCGATGTCGATGCCGGCCTCGACCGCCGTGCCGCGCTCGCGTGCGCCGATGATCGCCGTGGTGCCGCCGAGCGTCACCGCCATCACAAGCGCGACGATGGCGAGTTCCAGCGTCGCCGGTAGCCGGTTGAAGACGAGGCCGAGCACATCTTGGCTGAGCGAGATCGAGGTGCCGAAATCGCCCCTGGCGACGCCCGAGAGCCAGATGAAGAATTGCTGGACGATGGTCTTGTCGAGCCCATAGAGCGCGCGCAGCCGGGCGATGTCGGCATCCGTCGCGCCCGGTGGCAGCATCATGGCGATCGGATCGCCGGGCGCGACGCGGATCACGACAAAGACGACGACGGCCACGCCGAACAGCGTGATCAGCATCGTCAGCAGACGGATCAGGAATCTTTGCAGGAGCATTCTGGCGTAGGCCTAATGCGTTTCAGTGACAGGTGGAACGAACAGCCCCCTCATCCGGCCGCTTCGCGGCCACCTTCTCCCCGAGGGGAGAAGAGGTCGACGACGGCTCAGCCAGTCTCTTCTCCCCAGCGGGGAGAAGGTGGCCCGAAGGGCCGGATGAGGGGCCTGCGTCGTTAAAGAAGACACGCCGTCTCGCGACAGCGTGCCCTCCCATATTGGTCAGGCCGGGGTCATCAGAGCCGGCAGCAGCGCGCCGGACACATGCTGCACCACATTGACGCCCTTGGCATGCACGATCGGTTGCGCATACTGGATCAGCGGCAGCACATAGGCCTGCTCGGCGATGTATTTGTCGACAGCCTTCCAGCCGGCGATGCGCTTGGCCTCGTCCTTTTCGCCCCACAGCGGATTGATCATGTCGATCAAATCCTGGCTGTCCCACACCGAATGCGGGCTCGGGCCGTACATGGCAAAGCCGGTCGAGGTGGTCGGATCGCCGATGGCATTGCCCCAATTATAGAAGGCCGCCGGCGCCAGCTTGTCGGCGGCGCGCAGTTCGTAGTGCTTGGCGATCTCGTAGACTTCGATCGTCGCCTCGATGCCAACCTTGCGCCACATGCCGACGATCGCCTGGATCATCTCATAGTCCTTGGGCTTGAAGCCCTTGGTCGTCTGGATGGTGAACTTGACCGGCTTTTCCGGCGAATAGCCGGAAGCGGCCAGCAATTCCTTGGCCTTTTCCGGATTGTGCTCGACCTTGATCGACGCGTCGTAGGATGCGTATTCCGGCGTTTCCAGCGTATCGATCGGCTGGCCGTAGCCGCGCAGCAGGCGATCGACCAGCAGCTTCTTGTCGACGGCCATCACGGCGGCCTGGCGGACGTTCTTGTCCAGCATCGCCTCGATGTCGTTGAAGAAGATCATGCCGATGTCGGAAACGTTCTTGCACGAGCCGGCCAGCCCGTCCTTGGCGATCAGCCGGTCATACTCCTCATAGGGGATTTCGAGCGTCACCTGCGAGGAGCCGGATTCGATCTCGGCGACGCGGCTTGCCGCATCGGCGACGAACTTGATCGTCACATTCTCGAAGGCCGGCTTGCCGCCCCAATAGTTCGGGTTTGCCTTGAGCCGCAGGAAGGCGTTGCGCTCGAACTTTTCCACCATGTAGGGGCCGGTGCCGATCGGCGCCTTCTCGAAACCTTCGGCGCCGACCTTTTCGTAGTAGGCTTTCGGCATGATGTAGCCGGTCAGGAACGACATCCATTTGAAATAGACCGGGTCGAACTGCACGACGTCGCCGGTGATCTTGTTGCCGTCGATCTTGAAATTGTTGACGTTCTTCCAGACGAACTGGATAGGGTTGCCGGTCTTTTCGTCGCCTGCCCGCTGCAGCGACCAGACGACGTCCTCGGCCGTGAACGGCGAGCCGTCATGCCAGGTCACGCCTTCGCGCACCGTCATCATGATCTTGGTGCGGTCGTCGTTCCAGCCCCATTCGGTGAGCAGGCCCGGCGCGAAGGACAAATCGGGCTTCTGCGGGATGAACTGGTCGAATACCGATTGGTAGAGACCCTGGATGGTCGGGTTGACGGCCGAAGGTCCAGTGGTCGGATCCCAGGACGGCAGGTTGACATTGTAGGCGATGGTCAGTTCGCCGGCAGCTGCCTTGGCGATCTGCGGCAGGCCGAT
The DNA here is from genome assembly GCF_040321855.1 of Mesorhizobium sp. M0227. Classification (NCBI taxonomy): domain Bacteria; kingdom Pseudomonadati; phylum Pseudomonadota; class Alphaproteobacteria; order Hyphomicrobiales; family Phyllobacteriaceae; genus Mesorhizobium; species Mesorhizobium sp. M0227. Next base: position 94,228 of record NZ_JAMYSJ010000017.1, read on the forward strand.
GGCGGCCGCCCCGAGTGCCGCGGCGCTGTATCCCAGCAATTCACGTCTGTTGATTGTCATGGTCGTTCCCCTTGTTGGTTTTGTTTCTGCGCGCGGCGTCTTAGTTCATTGGTTCAGGCTTCTCGGGCAGCAGCGCCTTGCCCCTTGTAGCCTCACGGAAATCCTCGGCTCCTACCTCCCGCCAAGCTGTTGTGCGAGCATGAAGCCCGACGCAGCACCGGTGCCGGCGCCCGGCCATGTCGCGGCCCCGGTGAGGTGCAGATGCGCCACCGGCGTGTTGCAGCCGGCATAGCCGCGTGCCGGGCGGAATAAAAAGCTCTGCGCCAGATGATGGCTGCCGCAGACCTGGTCACCGCCGACGAGATTCGGATTCTCGCGTTCGAGGTCGATGGGCGAGAACACCGCCTGGCCAAGGATCTTGTTTCGCAGGCCGGGTGCGTAGGTCTCGATGATGTCGAGGACACGCTCGGCGTAGGCTTCCTTCACCTTGTCCCAATGGTCCGGTGCGATCTTGCCGGCGGCATCGCCCAGGATTTCGGCGGGCAGCATGCGCACCTGCACCCACAGCACATGCTTGCCTTCCGGCGCCCGCGACGGGTCGATCGCCGTCGGCTGGCCGACGACCAGCACCGGTTCGTCCGGCAGCATGCCCGCCATCGCCTGCTGATAGGTGCGCGACATGGCGTCGAGCGAGGGCGACAGATGCACATAGGCGAACTGCCGAAGCTCCGCTCCGGCACGCCAGTCCGGCAGATCGTCGAGCGCCAGATGGATCATCATCGTGCCCGGCGCATAGCGGAATTTCTGCATCGCCGTATCGAAGCCGGCGTCGCCCGAACCATTGGGAAGCAATCTGCCGGTCAGCGCCGTCGGCGCGACGCCGGCAATGACCGCTTTGGTGGCGGTATACGTCTCGCCCGAAGCGAGCCGGACGCCGGTCGCCTTGCCGGCGGAAACGGTGATCTCGGCCACTTCGGCGCCGGTGACAATCTTGCCGCCGGCGGAGGTCACCATGCCCGACAGGGCGCGGATGATGGTGTCGGCGCCGCCTTTGCCCAGCACCATGCCAAAGCTCTGGTTGGCCATTGATTCCAGATAGGGGAACACCGCACCCCCGGCGATGTCGGGCGCGAAGTCGAGATGCATGCCCCAGGTGGCGAGCGTTGCCCTGATATGCAGCGACTGGAAATTTTCCTCCAGCCAGGCGCGGGGCGAGGACAACAGCAGCCGGCCTGTATCGAGCGCCCCAGACATGCCCTTCTTGCGCCACAGGTTCCACGCGATGCCGGCAAGCGCGCGGGCGCTCATCGGCGAGCCCAGCAGCCGGAACAGATGTTCGGCCTCCGCCGGGAAGGCGGCGACCAGCCTGCGCCATGTCGTGGCGTCAGTGGCGGAGAAGGCGGCCATGCGCGCAGTGGTCTTTTCCATATCGTTGCTGACGCCGAACCAGCGTCCGTCCGGGAACGCGCTGGCAAAACAGTCGGCAACGGGCGCGAACTCCAGCCCCTGCGCTTTCAATTCATTTGCATATTTCCGGTGGAAGGCCGAGCCGGCGAACAGGCTCAGATTCATCGCGCCGAAATCGTGGCGGAAGCCGGGAAGGGTGAATTCGCGCGTCTGGACGGCGCCGCCGATCGCTGCGTTACGCTCGAAAATCCCGGTTTTCCAGCCTTTGAGCGCCAAATGCGCGGCGCATGCCAGACTGTTGTGGCCCGCCCCGACAAAGATGGCGTCGAACTCGCTCACGCCTCGTCCCCATTTCCTTTATGCTTAAAGATAATTGCAGATGCATATGTTTTCGTCTAGTAGGATATTAAGGGCCGAGACGAGCCTTGATCATCACACGAAAGAGGGAACTTCAGACCATGGACACGCAAAAACTCCTCGGCGAGGTCGCCGGCCAGCTTCTTTCAGGCGCCATCAAGGTGGTCGACCTGTCGGCGCCGCTCGGGCCGGACACGCCGTTGATCAAGCTGCCGCCGGAACTCGCCGTCGACACGCCGAAGGTCGAGATCCACAACATCTCCCGTTACGACAAGAACGGTCCGTGGTGGGCCTGGAACTGGCTGAAGCTCGGCGAGCATTCGGGCACACATTTCGATGCGCCGCAGCACTGGATCTCCGGCAAGGATTATCCGGACGGCGCCACCGACACCATTCCGGCGCAGAACTTCGTCGGCCCGGTCAATGTCATCGACTGTTCGAAGGAAGCCGCCGGCGACCCTGATTTCCTGCTCACCGTCGACCACATCAAGGCCTGGGAAGCCAAGCATGGCGCGATCAATGCCGGCGAATGGGTGGTGATGCGCACCGACTGGTACAAGCGCAACGGCTCGGAAGCCGAGTTCCTCAACGCCAACGAGACCGGCCCGCACACGCCCGGCCCGACGGCCGAAGCCATCCAGTTCCTGATCAGCAAGGACATCAAGGGCTGGGGCTCGGAGACGATCGGCACCGATGCCGGCAAAGCCGGTGGCATGGAGCCGCCATTCCCGGCGCACACGCTGATGCACAAAGCCAACCGCTATGGCCTCGCCAGCCTTTGCAACCTCGACCAGCTGCCGCCAAAGGGCGCCATCCTGATCGCGGCGCCGCTCAAGATCGAGCACGGCACCGGCAGCCCGATCCGCGCGCTGGCGCTGGTGTCGAAGGGCTAAGCGAAAGCGTTTGCCGTGACCCAGCCGGATCACATCATCGTCGGCAGCGGCATCAACGCGCTGGTCTGCGCGGCGGTGCTTGGCGGCAAAGGGGCGCGTGTGCTCGTCCTTGAGCGCAACGACCACATTGGCGGTTGCATGCGCACCGAGGAGATCACCGCGCCCGGCTTCATCCATGATGTGATGGCGACGACCTTCGTGCTGTTCATCACCTCGCCCGCCTTTGCGGCACTGGGCGCCGACCTTGCTCGGCACGGGCTGGAATTCTGCCACACCGGCACGCCGACCGGCGTGCTGCGGCCGGACGGCAGCCACGCCGTGCTGCGCACCGACCGTGCCGCCAATGCCGCCGCCCTCAATGCGATCGCGGCAGGCGACGGTGACCGGCACGCAGACGATGTCGGCAACATCGAGCGCAATGCCGGCCTGCTGTTCGGTCTGCTCGGCGGCAGCCTGTGGTCCTATCCGACGGCCAAGCTGCTGGCCGGCGATGGCTGGCGGCGTGGCCCGCGCGGCCTTGCCGCCTTTCTCGGCGAGGCACTTGTGCCGGCGCGAAGCTGGCTCGAAAGCACCTACCGGTCGGAGACCATCCGTGCGCTGTGGGCGCCCTGGGTGCTGCATGCCGGGCTTGGTCCCGAAGATGCTTTCTCCGGCCAGATCGCCAGGGTTATCGCCTTCGCGCTTGAGGCGGCGGGCGCGCCGATCGTCAAGGGCGGGGCAAAAAACCTGCTGGCGGCCTTCGAGGCTTTGATCCGGGAACGCGGCGGCGACATCCGCACCGGCGCCGATGTCGCTTCGATCGTTCAAAGCAATGGCCGGGCAACCGGCGTGCGGCTGGCCTCGGGCGAGACGATCACGGCCAACAAGAGCGTCATCTGCTCGGTCACGCCAACGCAGCTCTATGGCAGGCTGCTTGGTGCGGATGCACCCAAAGCCGATGTCGAGGCGACGCGGAAATATCGCTACGGCAAAGGCAATTTCCAGATTCACTACGCCTTGGACAAGCCGCCGGCATGGCGCGGCGAAGGCCTGGACAAGGTGGCGCTGCTGCACCTGGCGCCGGGACTGGATGGCGTCTCGAAAGCCTGCAACGAGGCGACGCGCGGCATGTTGCCGGAAGTGCCGACCATCTGTGTCGGCCAGCCGCATGCGCTCGATCCGTCGCGCTGCCCCCTGGGCAAGGCGATCCTGTGGCTGCAATTGCCCGAGGCTCCCCGCCACATCAAGGGCGACGCCGCCGGCATCCTGCAGGCGCCGGTTGACGGGCAATGGACCGAAGAGTTGCGGGAAGCCTATGCCGATCGCGCCGAGGCCATCCTCGCCGGCCATATCGACGGCTTCAGAGATAGCGTCATTGCGCGTCGCGCCTATTCGCCCGCTGACCTCGAAGCGATGAACATCAATCTGGTCGGCGGCGACCCCTATGGCGGTTCCTCGACCATCGACCAGTCGTTCCTGTGGCGGCCGTTCAAGAGCAGCCGCAACCATCAGACCGGCATCAAGGGCCTCTACCATATCGGCGCCTCGACCCACCCGGGGGCCGGCCTTGGCGGCGGTTCCGGCTTTCTCCTTGCGGGGAGGCTGTGATGGAAGAGAAGGTCACCGAGAAGCGCCAGCGCATTTCGACCCTGGGGCAGATCGGCCTGCAGCAATTCGCGCCCTATCTGATGAACCGCATCATGGGCCGCTACAACGCCACCTTGCGCGACGATTTCCGCAAGCAGGGCCTGACCATTCCGCAGGTGCGCACGCTGGCCGTGCTGTCGGTCACCGACGGCATCACCGTCAACGACCTCTCGGTCTATACGGTCATCGAGCAGTCGACCTTGAGCCGGACGCTCGACTCGCTGGAGGGCCAAGGCCTCGTGCGGCGTGAGCAGGGCGTCACAGACAGCCGCATCCGCCATGTGTTCCTGACCGATGAGGGCCGCGCCGAGTTTACCCGCGCCTGGCCGGCCATGCATGACGCGTTCGAGGCGATGTTCGACGATATCGACGACGCCGAATATTCCGCACTTATCGCCACGCTTTTGAAGATGCTGAAGAACATTCGCAAGCACGACATCTAGACCTACGCGTCGCCAGCCTCGGGCGGTACCGGAAGGAGAAAAAAATGGCCGAACGCTCTTTTGCCAAGGAAGTCGAAAAGCTTCGGCTGGGTGCCGGCGAGGAATTTGCCGGCGAAGGCATCCTCGCCATCACTAAAGCGCTGCTGCAATGCGGCGTCGGCTATGTCGGCGGCTACCAGGGCGCGCCGATCAGCCATCTGATGGACGTGCTGGCCGACGCACAGGACATTCTGGGCGAACTCGGCGTGCACTTCGAAGCCAGCGCTTCCGAAGCCACCGCCACCGCCATGCTGGCCGCCTCGGTGCATTACCCGATCCGCGGTGCGGCGACCTTCAAGTCGACGGTCGGCACCAATGTCGCCTCCGACGCGCTGGCCAACCTCGCCTCCGGCGGCGTCACCGGCGGCGCGCTGATCATCGTCGGCGAGGACTATGGCGAAGGCTCCTCGATCATGCAGGAGCGCAGCCATGCCTTCGCCATGAAAAGTCAGGTCTGGCTGCTCGACCCGCGCCCCAACCTGCCGTCGATTGTCAAGGCGGTGGAGGACGGTTTCGAACTGTCGGAGATTTCCAACACGCCGGTCATGCTGCAGGTTCGCATCCGCTGCTGCCACGTGCATGGCCATTTCATCGCCAAGGACAACAAGCGGCCGCCGATGACGGTCGCCGATGCGCTCGACGCGCCCCGCCGCGACACCGGCCGCATCGTGCTGCCGCCTGCTTCCTTCCTGCATGAGAAGGAGAAGGTGCAGAAGCGCTGGCCGGCGGCGGTCGATTTCATCCGCAAGAACAAGATCAACGAATTCTTCGGGTCGGATCATGGCTCGGTCGGCATCGTCATGCAGGGCGGCATGTACAATTCGGTCATCCGCGCGCTGCAGCGGCTCGGCCTCGCCGATATTTATGGCGACACCGATGTGCCGCTCTATGTGCTCAACGCCGTCTATCCGCTGATCGATGACGAGTTCCTGTCGTTCTGCGAGGGCAAGCAGTCGGTGCTGGTCGTCGAGGAGGGCCAGCCCAACTATATCGAGCAGGCCTTCGCTTCGATGCTGCACAAGGCCGGTCGCGGCACCAGGCTGGTCGGCAAGGAACATCTGCCGATGGCCGGCGAGTATACCGGCCAGGTCATGCTGGACGGCATCGGCGCCTTCCTGCGCGCCGAGGCGCCGCATCTGCTGCCTGGCGAAGTGCGTGCCCCAAACAAGGTCGGCGACGGCGTCGACACCGCCGATTTGATCAACGTCGTTCCAGGACGACCGCCCGGTTTCTGCATCGGCTGCCCGGAACGGCCGATCTTTGCCGCGACAAAACTGGTCGAGCAGGAACTCGGCAAACATCACATCGCCTCCGACATCGGTTGCCACCTCTTCTCGATCATGCCGCCCTTCGAACTCGGCGCCACCACCATGGGCTACGGGCTGGGGCCCGCCTCGGCCTCGGCGTTCAATTCGCCGGATGCCAAGCGCCGCTCGATCTCCTTCGTCGGCGATGGCGGCTTCTGGCACAACGGCCTGACCTCCTCGATCGGCAATGCGGTGTTCAACAAGAACGACGGCGTCATCGTCATCGTCGATAATTTTTACTCGGCGGCCACCGGCGGGCAGGATATCCTGTCATCCCGCGCGGGCAACAAGACCAAGTCGACGAAGCATCCAATCACCGAGGCGGTGAAAGGCATGGGCGTCAAATGGCTGCGCCATGTCGACCGTACCTATGATGTGACCAGGATGCAGGACACGCTGCGTGAGGCGCTGACGACGGAAGAGAAAGGGCCGAAGGTCATTGTCGCCTCGTCCGAATGCATGCTCAACCGGCAGCGCCGCGAAAAGCCGCTGGTCGACAAGGCGATCAAGGGCGGCGAGCGTGTGGTGAAGCCGAAGTTCGGCGTCGATGAGGACATCTGCACCGGCGACCATGCCTGCATGCGGCTGTCCGGCTGCCCGTCGCTGTCGGTCAAGTCGCTCGACGATCCGCTGCGCGACGATCCGGTCGCGCATATCGACCAGAGCTGCATCGGCTGCGGCAATTGCGGCGAGGTCGCCGATGCGGCGGTGCTGTGCCCATCCTTCTATCGCGCCGACGTCGTACACAATCCGAGCCGCTGGGATCGCTTCCTGGAAGCCGCGCGCCGTGCCACCATCAGCCTGTTGCAGCGCCGCCGCGAAAGCCGGCGCCTGACCTTCGCCGATGCTTGACGCTGTCCCGCCATTTCGCGCCCGCGCCGGCGCTCAGGATAGCGAGCGTGTCATCAAGCTCGCCGTGCTGGCGGTCGGCGGCCAAGGCGGTGGCGTGCTCGCCGACTGGATCACCGATGTCGCCGAGCGCAACGGCTTTGTTGCGCAATCGACCTCGGTCGCCGGCGTCGCCCAGCGTACCGGCGCCACCATTTACTATGTGGAGATGGCCCGCGACACCGGCCGGCTGCCGGTCTTCGCGCTGTCGCCGTCGCAGGGCGACGTCGACATCCTGATCGCCGCCGAATTGATGGAAGCCGGCCGTGCCATCATTCGCGGCTTCGTCACGCCCGAGCGGACCACGCTGATCGCCTCCTCGCACCGCATCGCCGCCGTGTCGGAAAAAATCGAGCCGGGCGATGGCCGGGCCTCGTCGTCCAAGGTGCATGCAACGGCGGAAGCCGCATCGAAGCGCTTCATCGCTTTCGACATGGAAAAGATCGCCGCCGCCAATGGCTCGATGATCTCGGCCAGCCTGCTTGGCGCGCTGGCGGGGTCCGACGCCCTGCCGTTCACGCGCGAAAGCTACGAACAGGCGATCGGTGCCGGCGGCCGGGGCGTCAAGGCCAGCCTCGCCGCCTTCGGTGCCGCGTTTGATCGTGCGCGCGGCACGGCAGCACCGGCGCCTAGGCCGGCCGAGCCCGCGATTGTCGAATCTGCCTTGGGCAAAGGACAGGTGAGTGGCCCGCAAAACCTGCTGCAAGGCTGGCAGGCCTTGGCTGCCCGCATCGATCTGTTGCCGGTGGCCGTACGCGACATGGCACTTCGGGGCTTGAGAAAGGTCGTCGACTATCAGGACATAGCCTACGGGCGCGAGTATCTCGACCGGCTGGACGAGGCCGTCGCGTTGGACGGGCCGGTTCAGGGCTATGGCCTGTCCATCGCTGCCGCAAAGCATTTGGCCAATGCGCTGTGCTACGACGACATGATCCGCGTCGCCGATCTCAAGACGCGCTCGACGCGCGACAAACGCGTGCGCCGCGAGGTCGGCGTCAAGGACGGCTCGATCCTGCAGGTGACCGAGTATTTCCATCCGCGCATCGAGGAGTTCTGCGGTACCTTGCCGGCGGGGCTGGGCAGCTACATCGAGGACCGGCCGAAGCTCGCCGCCTTTCTCGACCGCCGCATCAACCACGGCCGCCGCATCCGCACCGACAGTTTTGCCGGCTTTGCCGCTCTGTGGTTCATCGGCGGCCTGCGCCGCTGGCGCCGTAGTCTGCTGCGCCACAAGGTTGAGATCGCGCATCTCGACCGCTGGTACGCGCTGGCGCTCGACCATGTTCGCCAGGACTACGCGCTGGCCGTCGAGATCCTCAACTGCCGCCGGCTGATCAAGGGCTACAGCGACACCCATGTCCGCGCACAGTCGAAATTCGACCGGGTGCTGTCGGCGCTCGACCTGGTCAAGGGCCGCGCCGACGCCGCCGACTGGATCCGCCGCCTGCGCGAGATGGCGCTGAAGGACGAGAAGGGCGACATGCTCGATGGTGCGTTGAAGACGGTGGCGACGCTGGGACCGGATAAAATCGACTGAAATATCTAGCGGGCGTCTACCGATTGGAGCGGCGCCGGCGAACGCAGCGGCGCCGCCTCCGGGAACAGATGCAGCAGCCCTGAATCGACGCGCCGGCGCAGATGCGCGTCCACTTCTGCCCTGTCCTTGCAGCCATGGAACCTGCCGCCGCAATGGTCGCGCAGGCGCACGAGATCGGCCATGACAGGCGACATCGGCAGGCCGGCGGCGTCGAGCAGGCTTGCGCTGAGGAAGCCGACGTCGAGCGGCGCCAGGTCAGGCATCGGATGGCGCAAAGGATGGTTGAAGGTAGTGAGCGTGTAGAAGGTGCGGTAGGCAAGCGAGCCAGGGGTCGCCAAGGCGTCGTCCCCGGCGATCGCGTCGACGAGCGGCTTGGTCGCCGACGACTGGTGATCGCCGAATTCGAGCACCACGGCGCCGCGTTCACCGGCATCCGCTTTCCTCTTGTCGAGGAAATGCTGGAAATCGCCGCGCGCTGCCGCCATCCGGCGCAGATACTCATTGGCCTGGAAATCGCCCGAGAAAGGCTCGCCCTCGACCTTCAACTCGGGCTCCATCCGCCCCTCATAGGGGGAGTGCGAAAACATGGTCTGTATTTCGAGGAACAGCGGCCGGCCGTCTTCCTTGCGGTGCCTGGCGATGAATGCTTCGGCCGCCTGGTAATAAAAGATATCGCGCAGGTGGTAGAAGGGCGCGGCGATGTCCTTGATGTCGAGCACGGTCTCGAAACCGATCGATTTCAGGAACGGCCCTTCATTGACGAACGAAAAGTCCATCGGCGTCATCACGACAGTTCGATAGCCGCAGCGCGCCAGCACCTCCGGCAAGGCGCCGGCGACCTTGTCCTGCAGGGTGATGGTCAAATAGGGGCTTCGCCAGCCGAAATCGGTGGCCGACAGGCCTGTCATCAGCGACAGATTGGTGATCCAGGTGCCGCCGCCAAACGTCTCGACCTGCATCGGATGCGGCGTGCCGGCCCCCGGCGCGAACCTCTGCAGGAATCCCGCGCCGTTGCCGACCTGCGGAAAATAGCCGGGATCGGACTGGCTTTCGCTGAGCACGAAAAAGACGTCGGGAAGATCAGCCCGGTCGCCGCAATCGACCGTGTCGGCCAAAGGCGGCTGTGGCGCGACGGCTTGCAGCCGCTTTTCGAAGCCCGATTCAACAACGAGGTTGTGCAAATCCAGCAGCGAAACGAAGAAGGCCGACATGTGCCGGCCCTGCATGTAGTAGAAATAACGGTCCTTCGAGGCCTCGGCCGGAAAGGTCAGCGGCACCAGAACGACGAGCGCCGCCATGACCAGGACGCGTGCCGATACTGGCCAGCCGATTTTTCGATCGATCCGGAACAGAAGCACCGCCGCCGTAATGCCGAGCACCAGGGCAACAACGACCGGCGCGATCAGATGGAGGTAGGAGCCGAGCAGGAAGCGGTACACTTCCGGATCCTTCGACACGAAGACCGTGTCGTAGAAGTGCAGCGAAAACCCCTTCATCCTGAATTTGATCGCTGACACCACTGTGATGAAAGCGATGCCCATCCAGGCGAGATAGACGGAAAAGACAAGGCGCCCCGAAGCCAGGAAGAGAAGTCCGGCAAGGGCAGCCACCAGCGCCAGCGAGAACGGCACCGACAGCCATTCGTGCTCGGCCCGTCCGGCGGCGAAGACACCGGCTAGGCTGACCACGACCAGCGTCAGCGGATGACAGAGCACCCGCCCAAGGATTTGAAGCTGAGCCACAGATTTTCCCATGAATATGCCTGAGCATAGTTTCGGGAAACTCTTCGATTATTTGCGGGCTGAGAACAAATCTATAGTGAATTTAACCTTAATTCCGGGGATCGCGCTGTCCGCAACGGCGGGACCAGGTTTCACAAGCGCCTGGCCCTACCGTGCTTCGATCAGTAGTGGTGCCAGCGATGCCAGCGATGGTGCGGATGCCAGACGTGGACCGGAGCGTGCCAGTAATGATAGCGCGGGCGCACGATGACGACGCCGCTCGGCACGCAACGTCCCCATCTGTTCGGATGCCAGCCGATGCCGCAGCCCCAGCGGACATGCTCGACCGATGCCTGGGCGGCCGGCTGGGCAACGGACACGATGGGCATTGCGCTGGACGCGGTGGCTGTCACGACCGTTCCGCTGAGGGCCAGCATAGCGGCTGCTGCGTAGTTTTTCAGGCGACTCATAATTGGACTCCGAGTGCTTTCGAGTTTGAAGATGGCCGCCCTGCATGGTGCGATCGGGCAGGCTTGTCCCTTCGCATCGTTAAACGGCGTCTCCGGCCTTTTCCGTCGGTCGTCATGGCGATTTTTTCGGCGCAACGGCGGCGCGGCGTTCCATATGGCGCAGCAATGCCTGTGCCAGCACGCTCCGGTTTTCGTGTGACGTGTTCGCCGCGAAGTCGACAATGGCCTGTTCAAGCCGGCTGCGCACCGTCACATCGGCATTGCGTGCCCGCTCCAGCGCGGCGGACAAGGCGGCCTTGTCCATGACAGGCTGCTGCAACAGGTCCGCTGCCTCCTGCCTCGCCTGCTGGCCATCTAGAATGATCTGCCGGGACTCCACGCGAACCTGGCGCAGCGCCAGGCGGAACGCCTTGCGGTCCTGGTTGGGAAGCTGTCGGCCAGCCGATTCCAGCGAGACACCCGATTTGGCATTTCTCAGCCAGACCGCACCGCCGGCAAATGCGCCTGCAAGAAAGACGTTCAGCACCACGGAAGCAATGACCAGGCCACGGATCCAGCGCGGGCTCATAGGCTTTCCTCACCGTTCTCGGCATCCGGGCCGGCATCGCCAAACGCCGTCACATTGGCATCCAGCACATAATGGTCCGGCTGGACCTCCGGCGTGACGATGGTCACCAGGGCCAGTCCTGCCACGGCACCGGCCAGACCAATGCCGGCAAGTCCAAGTCCCAGCCACCAGAACCACTGACGCCGGCGCTGGACGAGGTGCCGGCCGGCAGCCTGCAGAATGCTGCTGTGCAGTGCCTTGTCCGGGGCGTCGACGCGGTAGCTGTCGAGCAGCGCGTCAAGTGTCCCGGCCTGCCTCAAGATGGCCTTGCCCGCGCCGCTCGCGGCAAAGGCCGTGCCGGCCATTCGCTCAGCCTCGGGCCATCGCCGCAAGTCGCCGCCATAGGCCTGTGCCAAGGCGGCAAAGCGCCTGGCATCCATTTCGTTTCTGGACCCTTCAGCCATGTGTCTCCTCCTTGCCGGTCGGCGCCGAGCGCCAGGCGGCACCAGCAAGGCGCAATGGCCGTAGTGCGTTGGTGCTTGCCCGGTGCTTACTCATCGGCGCCATCCCCCGCCAGGATCGCCTGCAGCGACCGCCGGCCGCGCGCAAGCAGGCTCTCCAGGGCATCGACGCTGATCTGCAAGGTCGCTGCCGCCTCGATATTGGACATCTCCTGATAGTAGACCAGAACGATCGCTTCGCGCTGGCGCGGCGCTATGGCTTGCAGTGCCCGTTCGACCCGAAGCGCGTCCTCTTGGCGAGGGGCGTCGGGAAGTGCCGCAGGGTCGACCACGTCCGGCAGGTCGCCGGTCACCCACTCGCGCCTGCGACGCAGCCGGTCGTAGCAAAGGTTGAGCGTCACCCGGTGGATCCAGCTGTCGAAGCGCGCATTGCCGCGCCGCCAGCTCGCGGCATGGCGCCAGATCCGCACGAAGGTTTCCTGCGCGACATCCTCGGCCTCCGCCGCATCGCCGAGCATGCGCACGGCAAGCGCCAGGATACGCGGCAGCTTGCGCGCGACGAGCGTTTGCACGGCTGCGGGCTCGCCGGCGCCAACACGGCGAACCAGCTCCTCGTCCGGATCCGCAGCCATCAGTCGGCGCACTCCCGATATTCATCGCGCGTCATTGCCTCTTGGTCATTGGCCCGGCTTGGGAGCGGTTTTGTGGCCCGGCAGTTCGTCGGCCGTTAAAATGCCGTCGGCATTCTTGTCCAGCCGGGCGAAGCGCTTGGCGAAGAATGCATCGAGTTCGGCGCGATCGATGAAGTCGTCATGGTTGGAATCGATCCGCGCGAAGGATTTGGCGGCGTCGCCCTTGGCGTTGCGCTTCGTCTGAAAGGCCTCCCATTCCAGCAGGCTGATCTTGCCGTCGCCGTCGGTATCGGCCGCCATGATCGCCTTCTCGCGCCGCTTCTGGAATTTGGCCAGCGTGATGTCGGACCTGATCCCCGAAGCGCCTGGCGCGGCAAGTGGCGCGGCCGTTGGCGGTGCAGGCGGCGTCGCTGCCTGGGCGAAAGCCGCAACGGTCTGCAAACTCAAGGCAACGACTGATATCGAACGACTGATCATGTTGTGCGTCTCCAGGTTGGCGCGACGCAGACGGCTTGTGCCGCCATCGCGCTTCAACCGTTAAACGCCGCGACCCGGAAAATCCGTCGGTCGCACGTGCTGATCCGTTCATGCCCGGACGACAGAGGGTGCCCATCTCGACCTGTTCGGGATGAAAGGAACTCTAGTCCGACTGGTCGGCCGCAATCAGTTGTTCGGGCTTGAACCCGGCATGTTGCGGGGTCCACACCTCGCCCTCGCGATTGAACCAGTGGCACAGATACATGCCCGAGGCTGCGCCATCGCTGATCGTCATCCTGGGGCCTCCGGATTTCAGCCTGACGACGTCTCCGGTCTTGAAATTGTTGGGCATTTTTTGACCTCCCATGCTGAGGCCATGAGTTTCACACCAAACCGGGGTCTCGACAATGGCAGATCTGCCAGGCCGGCGTCGCAATCCTTTGCACCAGCCGCGAAGGGGCAGACTACAAAACGGAGGAGGAATGGTGCCGCTTAGGTGACTCGAACACCTGACCCCCGCATTACGAATGCGGTGCTCTACCAACTGAGCTAAAGCGGCCCAGGAAGCCAAGGCCTCCAAGATGCGGCGGTGATAGACGCAACCGGGCGCGAATTCAAGATGCGACTTGGCAATTCCTGCGTCGGCGTCATGGCACCCTCGAAAGCCGGCCGCCGCTTTGTCCGCCAGTCAATCGCCAAGGGAATGCGGCGCACGGTGCGTGCGCTCCCTGTGCGCGAAATCGGCGAAACATGCTGATTTTGTTGCCGGAACAGCGCCGGAATGGACTTTGCACACCTCTGCGAGGCAGAATACGCCGCTCGCCCGTTGATTGATTGGTCGCCTGCGGCTAACGATCACGGCAAGGTTGGCAAAGACAGAGGGACCTGCTTGGACGCGATCGAAAAAGCGATCCGGAACGCCTTGGAGAAAGGCAATGCCGAGGACCGCGCGTTCCGCGAGAGGGTCTATCGCTCGGCTTTTGCCGCGCTCGATCGCGCGCTCCAGGCCAATCCCGGTGTGACCGTCGAGGTCGCCATCAAGCGCCGCAAGGCAATCCAGGCGAAAATCACCGAAATCGAATCCGAGTTCCTGCCGGCGGTGCCGGATGTCGGCCAGCAGGGCGATGCACCGGCGGTCGAACTCGGAGCGGACTCGGCGCCCGCGGTCGAAACCGGCCGACAGGCATCGTCCCCCGATGTCGTCGTCGACGGACCCGTGCAATCCGCTGCCGATGCGCCGCGCTCGCGCGTTCTGCCCGTCGTTCCCGACATCATGCCGGACGCCACGCTTCCCGATGCTCCGGCCATCGACATGTCGGTTCCGGCCTCGGCCGGCGCGACGACGGAAGTGGCGCCCGACCGCGATGAACGACGCATAAGGGGGCGTCGCCTGCCGCTGACCGCCATCTTCCTGACCGTGACACTGCTCGCCGCGATTGGCATCGGCCTGTTCTTCGCCGTGCAGACCGGCGTGTTCAAGACATCCGCGCAACTCGACACCGCCCCGCCGCAGGCGCCGCCGACCGTCGAGGACGACGATTTCACACCGGCCGACGGCGGTCCGGCAAAACCCGGCGCCGCGGACCAGGCGCGCGACTGGATCAATGTGTTTTCGCCGGCCGATGCATCCCATGTTAGCGCGCCGTCTGACGCCAGGGCCGAGGTGATGAAGGACGATACCGGTTCGTTCCTGCGCATCCGTTCCGGCGCGTCCGGTTCGGCGATCAGTTTCGACGTCGGACAAGGCGTGCTGGAGAAGCTGGCCGGCAAACATGCCGTGTTCGACATCATTGCCCGCTCCGAAGAAGGCAAGGAGACGCAGATTTCGGTCGACTGCAATTTCGGCGAACTCGGCGACTGCGGCCGCAAGCGCTATGCGGTCGGCCAGCAGCAGAACGAATATCTGTTCGACGTTCAGTTTCCGGATAAGCGCCCGGGCTCGGCCGGCACCATTGCCATCAATTCCGACTTCGACAAGCAGGGCAAGGCCGCGGACATCTACGAAATCCGCGTTTCAATCGAGCCATAGCGCACCCCGCACCGAAAGCGCGGATTAGCGATCGAGCAGCGCCTGCAGCGTCTCGATGCGGTCGGCCTCGTTGGCCGGCTTGTCCCAGCGCAGCCGCGAAATGCGGGGAAAGCGCATGGCGACGCCGGATTTGTGCCGGGTCGAGCGGTTCAGCCCTTCGAAGGCGACTTCCAGCACCAGGCCGTTGTCGCGGTCGGCCCGCACCGAACGCACCGGCCCGAAACGCTCGATCGTGTTGTCGCGGACATATTTGTCGATCTGCTTCAGCTCCTCGTCGGTGAAGCCGAAATAGGCCTTGCCGACCGGCACCAGTTCCTCCTCGCCTTCGGCACCTGTCCAGACACCGAACGTATAGTCGGAATAGAAGCTGGAGCGTTTGCCGTGGCCGCGCTGGGCATACATCAACACCGCGTCCACCGTGTGCGGATCGCGTTTCCATTTGAACCATGGACCTTTCGGGCGGCCGGCGACATAGGCTGAGTCCCAGCGCTTCAGCATGACGCCTTCGATGATTGGATGCGGCGGCGCCCGGCGCAGCTCCTCCAGCGTTTGCCAATCCGTGAAGTCGACGAATGGCGAAAGATCGAAACGGCTGGGATCGAGCGTCCCGACAAAGCTTTCCAGCCGGCCGCGCCGCTCGCGAAACGGCAGCGCGCGCAAATCCTCGTCGCCGACCTGGAGCAGATCGTAGCAGCGCATGAAGGCCGGGTATTGCTGCTGCATCTTCGGCGTCACCGTCTTGCGATTCAGCCGTTGCTGCAGATCCGAGAATGTTCCCGTCTCCTCTCGGGGATCGCCGACAAGCAGTTCGCCGTCCAACGTTGCTGAAAAATGCATGGCCTCGGCGAGATCGGGAAAAGCACCCGAAACGTCATCGCCGGTGCGCGAATAGAGCCGGCGGATACCGCCCTCGGCCACCGCCTGGACACGGATGCCGTCCCATTTCCATTCGGCGGCATAATCCGCCGGATCGAGCTTTTCGAGATCGCCGTCGCCAACCGGGTTCGACAGCATCACCGGTCGAAACAATGCCAACGCCGTGTTCCTGGGTTTTTCGGCCTTGCCTTCCAGCCACGCGAACAGCGCTGTGTAAGGCGGCGACAGCCCGTGCCAGAGCTCTTCGATCTCGGCGATGTCGACCTTGCCGAAATCCGCCAGCGCCTGTTTGGCCAGCCGCGCCGACACGCCGATGCGCAAGCCGCCGGTGACCAGCTTGATGATGGCAAAGCGGGCCGAGATGCCGGCGCTGTCGAGCAGCCCTGCCAGCACCTTCGGTCCGTCGGAGCGGCTCGCCGCCTGCAGTCTGGCGACGACCTCGCCAAGCGTCGGCTCGCGGTTCGCGATGTTTCCGGGCGTTTGCGGCCAGACCAGCGACACCGTTTCGGCGAGATCGCCGACATAGTCGTAGGAATAGCCGAACAGCACCGGATCCATGCGTTCGGTGACCAGCATGCGCAGCATCGCCGGCTTGACCGCGGCAATGTGGAGATCGCCGGTGATGGCAGCCAGCGCCAGCCCGCGGTCGGGATCCTCTACCGTGCGGAAATAGTCGGTCAGCAAGGTCAGCTTGCCGTTGCGCGACGGCGTCAGCACCAGGCGGTCGAGTAGTTCGGCGAAGCGGTTCATGGTGACACTACTGGATGGGCTTGGCACTTCGGCACACCCCCCTCTGTCCTGCCGGACATCTCCCCCGCAAGGGGGGAGATTGGCAGCTTCGATGCCAGCACTCTCCTTGCGCGGTTGGTGATTAGCGAAAGCGGCGGTGACATCTGATCTCCCCCCTTGCGGGGGAGATGGCCGGCAGGCCAGAGGGGGGTGTGAAGGATCGCGGCGCCGGTGATTGGTGGATCAGCAACTAGCATCAATCGCCCTCGTCCTCGTATCCCACCAGATGCAGCGGCCGGGCGGCGATGCCTTCGAGTTCGCACCAGCGCACCAGCGCTTCCTCGCGGCCATGCGTCACCCAGATCTCCTCGGCTCCGGTCTCCTTGATGGTGGCGGTCAACTCATCCCAGTCGGCATGGTCCGAGATGATCAGCGGCAGTTCGACGCCGCCTTGCTTGGCGCGCTGGCGAATGCGCATCCAGCCTGACGCGAAGCACGAGATCGGATCGGGAAAGCGCCGCGCCCAGCGGTCGGCGAAGGCCGATGGCGGGCCGACGACGATGGCGCCGGTAAAATCATCCTTGCCCCCGCTTTCGACGGTTGCCGGCTCCAGTTGCCCAAGGTCTATGCCTTGGCTCTGGTAATATTCACTGAGCTTGGCCAGCGCGCCATGGATGTAGAGCGGCCTGTCGTAGCCGGCGTCGCGCAACAGCCGCATCACCCTTTGCGCCTTGCCCAACGCATAGGCGCCGACCAGATGCGAGCGCTCGGGGAACTGCGCTGCCGATTTCAGCAGGCGGGCGATTTCTTCTGTGTCGGGAGGATGGCGAAACACCGGCAGGCCGAAGGTCGCTTCGGTGATGAACACATCGCACTGGATCGGCTCGAATGGCGCGCAGGTCGCGTCTCTCTGCCGCTTGTAGTCGCCGGAAGCGACGATGCGCGTGCCCTGATGCTCGACCGCTATCTGCGCCGAGCCCAGCACATGGCCGGCTGGATGGAAGCTGACGCTGATGCCATTGAGTGCAATCGTCTCGCCGAGCTGTGCCGCTTGCGTCGCGCCAGCGAAATTCTCGCCGTAGCGCAGGCCCATAATGTCGAGCGTCTGCCGCGTCGCCAGCACCGAGCGGTGGCCGGAACGTGCGTGATCGGAATGGCCATGCGTGATCAGTGCCCGGTTGACCGGCCGGACCGGGTCGATGAAGAAATCGCCCGGCGGGCAATAGAGGCCCTCGGGCCGGGGATGGAGCAGGTCGCTGGCGCGCATGGTCTCCAAGATAGGATATAATTCCGCGGCGGGAAGCCTGTTGTAAGTCACTGCTGACTCCCGCATAGAGCACCGCCGGCTCGATCCGCCGGCAGGACCCATCGCCATGAAACCGCTTCAGGCCTCGTCCGGCGACTTGAACGCCGATCGCCGTGCCGATTATGCCGAGATGCTGCACGCGGATGGCGATCATGCGGCAGCGGCGGAATTGCTGCTCGGTGCGCTGGAAATGACGCCGCAATGGGCGATGGGCTGGTTTCGCCTCGGCGAGATGCAGCAGGCGGCGGGCGCGGCGGATCTGGCTGCACAGGCCTGGACGATGTCGTTGCAACTCGATCCATCGGATCGTCAAGGCGCTGCACTCAACCTGCAATTGATCGGCAAGGCGCCGGCGCTCGACGCGCTCCCCAGCGCGTTCGTCGAGACACTGTTCGACCATTATGCCGAGAGCTTCGACGAGTCCCTGGTCGGCAGGCTGGGGTACCGGCTGCCTGAGATGCTCGACCAGGCCATTCGAGCGGCAAGGCCAGGTCGCTTCGCGCTGGCGCTCGATCTTGGCTGCGGCACCGGCCTGACGGGACAGAGGCTGCGTCCGATCGCCGACCGGCTGGAGGGTTATGACATTTCGGCCAGGATGCTGAGAAAGGCGCGGGCCAAGGGCGTCTACGATTTCCTTGATAAGGCCGATCTGCGGAATTTTCCCTATGCCGGTCCGAAAGCCGATCTGGTGACGGTGGCCGATGTTTTCATCTATGTCGGCGCGCTGGACGGCGTGGTGAAGACGATTGCCGGCTTACTGGCCACGGATGGCCTGTTCGCATTTTCCGTGGAGACGCTGGCTGGCGATGGCGATTTCGTGCTGTTGCCGTCGCGCCGCTATGCGCATGCGCAACACTATGTGCGCGAGGTCCTGGCCGCCAACGGGCTTTCGGTCTTGTCACTGGAACCAACCGTGATCCGGCAGGATCGCGGGGAACACGTCAACGGGCTGGTCGTTGTGGCCGGGGCTCCGAACTCCGCCTAGCAAAGACCTGACGACAGCCAGTTCGGCGGTGTCCGCCGTTTTTGCCGGGCAGCGCGATAGGAATTTTTTCTTGACACCATGCCCTCAGCTATGGTACATTTTGGCCCATGGTGCTGATTTGTGCCAGTCACCCGCCGCACAGGCGGGTTTTTCGTTGATGCTCCGTCAGCCACGCGCCGGCCAAGGCTCCGAAGGAACCCGTTGCCCCGACCTCGCAGCCCTGCCGTTGTGGCAGGCAAGCTGCCGGCGGAGGGGTCCGTCGCCGCCTCGCAAACATTCTTGCTGTGAAAAAGTCCGATTTGCATGCGCGACTAATATTTGCGATCTGCTCGCATCAGGGTGGGATATCAGGAGGAGCATAGTCGATGCGCTGGAACATGATGATCTTGGCCTCTTGCCTGCTGACCGCCGGCTGCGTCGGCGGCACTTCGATGTCGGAACAGCAGGATGCGAACGTCCAGTCCTCCCTGCAATATGACAACGTGCCCTGCGACCAGTTGCTGGCGCAGCGCAACGGCTTGGCGCAGCAATACAACCTTCCGACGAGGGCCAAGCCGACCTTCTCCAACCCGGCGATGGGCTTCGGCCCGTTCACGCCTGACATGCGCTCCAAGGCCAAACGCGATACCGACAAGGCGAGCGGCGAGATCGATGCCATGAACCGGTCGATCGATCGCCGCGAATGCGGCCAGCCGGACAAGCAGAAGAAACTCGCCCTGCCTGGCTAAAGATCCGAGGCCGCCACGGGTTGAGAATCGCAGGCAACAAACCAGGGCACGATCGGATGCATCTCTCGGAGCTCGGAGACCGGATATGTATCTTGGGGCCGTCCAACAGTGGCAAGTCGACCCTCGCCAACGCGATTGCCCGCAAACGTGATCTGGCGACTATCCATCTAGAGCGATTCCTATTTTGAGAGAATCGTAGGATTCCCAAAGCCGGATGTTTGTGATTCAAGATGCTGGCTGGATTGGAGGCCAG